>NZ_JAVJNP010000047.1:0-18456 GCF_040217205.1 Coleofasciculus sp. A1-SPW-01
CACTCTTTTCTCAAAATGGTAAACGTCAATTTCGGGGGCATCGAACCCCGCTCAATTGACTTGGGGAGTGAAGGCATCCCAACGCCAAATCAGAGATTATGGCGTAGGACTTATAGCTCCCCAAACCCCTCGTCAGTTAAACCGGATTTCTACGATGCTTGGCATAACAAAGGAAATGTTTTTAAAGATTTACAAAGATATCAAGAAGCATTAGATTGTTACGATAAAGCACTACAATTTAAACCGGATTTCTACTATGCTTGGACTGGCAAAGGGGCTGTTTTCCAAGATTTACAAAGATATCAAAAAGCATTAGATTGTTACGATAAAGCACTACAGCTTCAACCGGATTTCTACTATGCTTGGACTGGCAAAGGGGCTGTTTTTCTACATTTACAACGATATCAAGAAGCCATTGATTCCTATGATCACACCTTACAGCTAACTAATAATCAATTTTGGCAGGCTTGGGTAAATAGAGCTTTAGCTGCTTCTAAAATAGAAGGTGATAAAGCAAGAATACAAAACTATAATAACGGATTGCAAGCACTCCAACCCGACAATCCAGAATATAACGAAGGATGCGGCTATTTACATTGGCAGAAAGGCAAAGCCTACTATTCCCAAGCAAAACAACAAGAAAACTGTTTACCCTACTGGCGTGAAGCCAAACGATGTTATCAACAAGCCCTGAAATTCCTCACCTCACCGCATTTACGATTACAGCGTCTAGACGTTTTACAAGACCTCATTCAAGTCTATCGCGCCTTAAATCAAACCCAAGACGTGCAGGTATTACTCGCAGAAGCCACCGACTTACTCGGACGTTTATTGCAAGAAATGTCCTTAGACGCCGATAAAATCCGACTCTCCCGAAAATTTGCCAGCTTGGTGCAATTGCGGGTTGATGAACTCGCCCACTCTCCCGAACCCACTCACCGGATAAAAGCCCTGGAATTAGCCGAAGAACGCAAAAATCTCTGCCTGCGCTGGCTGCGCTACGGTACTTATAAATCGACCGAAGACAGTCCCAGTTATGAGCAAATGCAACACCTATTAAATCCCCATACCGCGATTATTTACTGGCACATCAGTCCGGCGGCGATTACCACATTTATCCTGGGACACGAACAGCCACTTCATGTTCTCAAACCCAGGAATTCAGCCACTGACAATAACCATCCCCAATCCCCGCCCCCATCCTTTCAACAACTGGTCAAATTTGAAGACTGGATGACAACCTGGAAACAAGATTATCAAGCTTATCGCCAATTTGACCAACGGCGCAACCAAGCCAATTCCAGAGACAGGGGAAATCCTCAACCCTGTATTCCCTCAGACGAGGAGAAGCGCTGGACAAAAACTATGCCCAAATCCTTAAAACGCCTCAAGGAACTGCTGGATATTCCAGGAATTATGCAGTACCTCAAGCAGCATTGTCCCTCCATTACTCATTTAATTTTAGTGCCCCACCGAGACTTACACCTATTACCGATTCATGCCTTATTTCTCGATACCTTTACGATTACCTATCTCCCCAGTATCAAAGTCGGACTCGATAATCAACAGCGAAAAGCCACCCAGCGAACTCAATCCCCATCCCTATCCCTCCTAAGTATCGAAAATCCTCTCGGTGATCTCAAATATGCTTCCCTCGAATCGGTAACAATTTGTCAACTTTATCCTCAACCTTACCGCTTACCAAAATCACGCGCCACGCTATCTGCTATTCAGCAAGCCTTCTCCCAACCTATCAATATTTTGCACTTCTCAGGTCATGGAGAACATAATCTAGAACACCCCCATCAATCCCACTTGAAATTAGCCAATGATGAAGAACTGACATTAAAAGATATCTTTGCAGCAGATTTAAGTCACTGTCATTTAGTCTGTCTCTCGGCTTGCGAAACCGGATTAACCAGTCAATCGGGATTAATTGATGAATTTGTCGGACTTGCCAGTGCTTTTCTGGCGGCGGGTGTGACTCATATTGTGGGGAGTCTTTGGAATGTGAATGATTTATCCACCACGTTTTTGATGCTGAAGTTCCATGAAACCTTACAGGAGAATCCAGATGATGTATCTCGCGCCCTGAATCAAGCGCAATATTGGCTGAAGAATGCGACGAAGCGAGAACTGAAACCGATGATTAAGCGATTACCGTTGAAGAGTACTTCTAGAATTAAGTTAAATAAGTTCTTAAATAAGATTGATGATAAAAGGAAGCCCTTTGCTGCTCCATTTTGCTGGGCAGCATTTTGTCCAATTGGCTAAATCATTCTCTTAAATTTGTATAAATTGTATAAATTGTAGGGTGCGTTAGCGAAGCGTAACGCACCATGATTCATGATTCTATTGCCTATTCCCTATTCCCTGGCGCGTAGCGCTATAGCATCACCGACTCATTCCATTTTCTTGTAGCCAGTTTGATAAGTCTTCTAAACTATTGAACCCTAAAACATCATTTCCTAGCTGTTCTACTTGTTCAAAAGACAAGTTTTGAATTTGATTAACAATTTCTGGAGCAATTAAGCCAAACTGTCGCTCCAGTAAACGGAGTGTCCATCGGATTCCTTCCTCTCGACGCCCTCGTTCTAATCCATCCTGCTCTGCCTTAATAATAAATCCCCGTTGGTCTTCGAGAAACATTTCTTGTTTACGCAATTTTTCCAATTCCTCTACACTTAAATTCGCTTGATTCGCGATATTCATCGCTTTATCTAGTGCCGGAAGTTGACTAAATGTGGGTGGAATGACTTCCAAGCTGGGAGCTTCTTTAATAAAGTAAATCCATTTATCCGTTAAACTGTCTAATTCATCCAGGGTTTTCGTGAATTTGGGTAATTCCACAAAGATTAACTCGATTTCCGGATCAGGATAATCAAACAACTCCTGGGTTTCCTTTAAGCAAAAGCGTGTCAGGAACCGTTGCGTTTGGTCAAACATGAGAAAATCGGTAATCGTTAAGGCAATGGCGGGTTTAAGATAAGAGTATCCTTCTCCATATTTGAGTTGATTCGCATAAGTTTTGGTCAGATTATAAATAACGCGCTTCTCAAAGGATGCCACGTTGAGTACCTGCATTTCAATTAATACGGTTGAGCCATTATCGAGTAAGGCTTTGACATCTAGATAGCTATCTTTGAGATTAACGACATCTCCGGGATTATAAGGGTCAAGGATTTCTAAGTCCTGAATCACAGAATTGGCATCATAGATTAAGGCATTTAAAAAGCTAATCAAGATATCTTTGCTGTCGTTTGACCCAAATATTTTCTTGAAGGCAAAGTCAGTTTTAGGGCTAATAAATCTCAGCGTCATAATTATTCAACCATTTAATCTAGGTAAAAATGATTATATCGTTTCCGTTGTACCCAAATGTAACTAAGCTGTCACGCATTTAAGTTGAGAATGGGTAGCGAGCAAGATGCAAAGCCTGCGGCATGGCTTCGCTAAACGCACTACAAGGATTTCGTCATTATTGATATTAAGGTTTAAATGCCAAACAGTTTAAGTTGTCGGACATAAATAAACGGTACTGCATCAAGACGCGAAAAGTTCTTGTTACTTTTATGCCCAGGGAATTTGAGCGTTTATGGCGCTAAAGTGCAACTACGAACTTCAAACTACAAAGTTTTCCCTTAGCTGAACATTCCCTAATTTCAATTCAACGGTAAACCCTTTTCCTAACGAAATCGTGAAGCCTATCTGACTGTAATAATCCCCAGACTGTGCTGTCGTTTTTCGCCAAACTTGTCCCAATTCATCCAATACAATTAACTCTAACCCTTCCGGTAACGTATCTTCTAATTCTGTCGAATACACCTGCAAAATAACATCAATCTGTTGTTCTGAATTACGCTTGACTCCCACCAATAACTCCACCGCTTGTCCTGCTAATTCTATGGTTTTATGTTGGGCAAATGCGGCTTGCGGATGGCTGGGTTCTAGTTCTCCTAAACTTAAAGCAATTTGCCAATAGGTTTCCTCATGGTGACAGGTTTGCAATCCTTTAACTAATGCCTGAATAATTGCTGGATGAGGATTTCCGGTTTCCCCTAATTCCAACGCGGCTTGAAAACTTACCTGTTTATCGGGATTATCCAGTAATTCCATATAGCGACGAATCACTTGTGATCTCGAACTCCCCCGCACCCCCTCTAATTCCTCACTCCAACTGGATGTATCATTCATTTCTTGGGCGAAAAATGTACCAATCAGTGTTGCTTCTGCTTCCCATTTATCCAGTACATTTTGCTGAAACCATTGTCGTAACTGCACCCCGATTGATACAGGGGCGGTGGGTTGATACTTAGAGACGGCATAAACATCCTGCACCGGAACACCCAGCAATTTTTCTAACTCTCCTGATAAAAATAAGGTCATAATCTGGTCAAAGTTGGCATAGGTTCCCTCAAGGATAAGTTCCGTCTTGGATTCGTTAGGATTAGGATTATTGTTAGGAGTCATAAGGTTCTCGTTTAATTAATTCAGCTAAACCGGGAATTTGTCTAAGTTTATTAAATATGGCATCTATATCCTGATTCCCTGATATAACCAGACGAATCTCTAGTGGTTCCTCGCGAATAGACGATGTTATCGCTTTGCGGTATTTGGATTGATTGTTCTCTGTCGCTAAATCCAGATAGACTCTAACTTGCGCCCAATCCTTAATTGGCTTATTTGTCAATCGTTTGACATATTTATATAAGGTTTTAGAAAGAGCGGGTCTAACGGTACTTTTGTAACTAATATTAAATCGTTCAGCGATTTGTTCTGAACTGACGCCTTGTAGCAAAAGACAGAACCAACAAACTTCCTTGGGTGTGAGGGGTTGGGGTTGAATCTTTAGCTGCTGAATATCTGCATCGCTAATCTCTCCATCCCCTATATACTCTTGCACCCCTTTTGCCCATGCCATATCGTTTAATAGCTGTTGCAAATACCATTGTTCCTCCACAACTGGACATTCACGGCAATGGTGTTGATTGTTAGACGCAGGGCAACACTTCGTTAAATCGGGCATCTTTTACCATACAACATCTAGGGTCATTTGTGCTAACCAACATGGGTTGGTAAATGTTCGGGCAAATACCAACAACGATGGGTTAGAGAAATGGGAATCGATAGAGTCCAATGGACATAGACAAGTTCAGTGTACTCCTTCCCCATGAAACTTCAACGTCTACCCATTGTACTCAGTAGTGTCAGCCTAATAAGTTGCACGGCTGTTTCCCAACCGCCAACCCCACCACCGCCCCAACCTGGCATCTGTCGCACTATCCACGGCGGAAGTGAACTCTCTCTCAACCGCCCCCTGCAAACTATCCGGGTTCCGGTGAGTCGGGAGAGTGCAACCGAAGGATTTACCACACTCATTCTACCCACCTCGGCGGAGAAAATGAGCATTCAGCTACTGATAGGAGACAACAGGGGATGGTCAATTTTGCCCAAAAATCAAGTCGTCGTTTGGCAAGACGCTAACACGCTGGACTTTTCACCCAACCTAAGAATTATAAAAGGCGATCGCAAACTTTTGGTACTGAATCTTCCGGTTAATCATTTCACCCTAACTGTGCAACCTGTTGTCAATCCTAAAACTCAGGTGGCGGGAACAACTCAAGTTTATCCTGTCACTCTCTCCGCCACAGGAATTACTTCCCCGTTTCAATTCTTAGAGAATTCATTCACCCCAGGCAAATCCTTCCCCGCCTCTGTGAACTCAATTCTCAATCGCACTCAACCGGGTGATGTATTAATCCCCAATCGCTTTGCCCGTGAACTGACTCTCTCAGACATTACGGGCGCTGAACTCAACCGTTGTCCTCGTTCTCACTAATGGAGTGAATCATGACTTCAACTCACGACTCTGCTGACAAAATTTCCACCGTTTTACCTGAACAAGAAACAAAACCACCCTTGATTGACAACTCAAACCAACGACTGAAAGCAATCCTAACCTGGATAGGATTTGGTGGGATTTGGAGTTTCTGGAGTATCTCGGCTTTGGGAACGTTTTTCGCTTTACAACTTCTCTTGGACATTGCTGGTGGTGGCGTTATTGGTAAATACAAACTCGATATTTTTGGCTTTAAGGTTCCCACGAAAAATCTCGTTTCGACTATTTTTGCAGGTGCGATTGAAGTGGGCGGTCTGGGGGCGAGTTGGTTTAGCCGGAAGCCAAAATCAGACGAATTGGACTGACGCTTAAAACCCAAATAGTCTTGTCCTGTGTTGGGTTTTGACTTCGCTCAACCCAACCTACAATTCCTTGAATTCAATCACAGTTTCGCTTAACTAAGTCTCATGCAAAATTTAAGCTTACCGAAAATAACCCCTTCTTTAGTCGTTCACATTGGCATCGTCATTACCCAGTTTTTCCTATTCTCCGCCGCCTTATCTGTTGTCTTATTAGATCAATCTCGAACCACGAATTTGAATACCTGGACAACGGAGGAAAATCTGGCTGAAGTCAAGACAGAATCACCGATTTCTTTTCCCTCTGATCCCCAATCTGCCTGTCTAATTTACAGTTTAGCCTTAACCGCCGCGATTTGCAGTTCCTGGGTGATTCCAGAGGTAGCTTTAGCGATGAGCGATCGCGTGACTTCTTTGCACTCTACTCCTAACCAGGATACCTCTGGGACATCTCCCGATCAACTGATTCCCGAAGACAGTAACACCGAGACTCAAGATGAACCCAACAGCACTCAGGATATCAACATGAAAATGCTCAGATTTATTCAACAATTTAGGCAAGTTTTGGGACAGCAGATGCTGGAAGACAGCATTCATCGCCAGCAAAGGTTTATTCATCAAACAATTGATACACTCAATGCCCAAAATGAGCAGTTAAATCAAGACTTGGAACGGGCAAAGACGTTACCACTAGAGATTGTCGATCAGGTTCTCCAAGGGGAAGCGGTGCAATATATTCCCAATCTGGATGACTATATTGAGCAAGAAATACTCAAGCGCAACAAGCAGGACTGAATGACAAATTTTTGTGCTATTCAATTGGGCGCACATCAGTTAAGCTGTTCGGCATTTAAACCTTAATATCAATAATAACGAAATCCTTGCCGTAGTGCGTTAAGCGAAGCCATGCCGCAGGCTTTGCATCTTGCTCGCTACATTGAGCATCTTGCTCGCTACTAATACCCAATTTAAATGCATGACAGCTTACAGCAGTTTGCTCTGCTATGCGGTACATCGCCCCTACACAAAAACCCGTACCGTTAGCATTAATTAACAATTACATATTCTCTAAACTTAGGACGAAAGCGAACCAAACAACGCTGATAAAAACTGTTGAGCGTGGATATTTTAATTCCCAGCTCGTTAGAAATTTCTTTCCAGGAGTAGCCAGCCATCACCTTGAGAGCTAAAAACTTAAAATTAGCGATAGGCTGATTCACAATATGGGTATTTTGGAAAATTCCTTCTGGATCTTCCTGCAAAACATCAATAACTTCTTGTATAATCGAAGGCGTTGATGAATGAGTAAATTGTAGTGACGTTTTTTGTTCCAGTTGTTCCAACGTTAATCGGGTTGATTGACGCTGGTATGCCCGATGAAACCCCTTGGGCATCACTTCACGACTAGCTTCGATAAAAAAACGCTTCGCGAATAGAAAATTGACCCAGGATAAGACATCATACTGAGGATTATACCTATCAATGTTTTCGCAGATGTAACAAAATAGTTTTTGCTGGGCTTCGGCATAAATATCGTCATAGAAGCCTATAAATTTACCTTTATGCGGACGGCAAAGTCTACCGGATTGTAAAATTTCTTTGATCAATTTAGCTAGAGCCAGTTGTCTGTTTTGGCTTTTCGCCGGAGATTCCTGGGCGGTGAGAGCCAGTTGTTTTAGGCGGGC
The DNA here is from genome assembly GCF_040217205.1 of Coleofasciculus sp. A1-SPW-01. Taxonomy (NCBI): domain Bacteria; kingdom Bacillati; phylum Cyanobacteriota; class Cyanophyceae; order Coleofasciculales; family Coleofasciculaceae; genus Coleofasciculus; species Coleofasciculus sp. A1-SPW-01. Next base: position 7,884 of record NZ_JAVJNP010000047.1, read on the forward strand.
GTTGAGTTCGTTCATGGGTGGGGTGTCGTTATACTGGAAACAAGGTGGTTTAATAGCTTGCTGACAGTATGGAACGCCCTTTAGATGACTTCAATGGGAAAAAGTCGGATGGTTCGCTGAGGCTCGGATCAGGTTTTATCAGTTCTGGGGTGAGTAGAAATCAGAAAAAGTCAGTTTTTCGTCCTTTGTCATTCGTCATTCGTTCTTTGTGTGTGGAAGAGTGCTTGCACTCCATTGGGGCGGGTTTAGTAACATCCGGGTGAGAAACGAAACGTTAACGGTAAAACCCGCCCCTACAACAGACGTTCCATCTCCCTCATCCCCCCATCTTCCCATTCCCCTCATCCTCAAAGCTAAACTGGTAGCATCTCAATCACTAACCTGAGATGCAAACGATCGCGATTACTCTTACCGATGACCATTGGCTGAAGTTGCAGGATATAGCAACTCGCCTGGATATTTCTCCTGAAACCTTGATTATGATGGGTGTTGAGCAGATCCTCACTCATACGCCATCTTCAACATCAGCGTCAGCACAACAACTACAAGAGAGTCTCTCGGAACACCCTCAACTCACGTCAGCCATGGACAAATCTCAGCCAGCAGACGCCGAAATTCTGAATGCTTTAGCTCAAGAAAAACAACGGGGAGACTTAAAATCTCAGGTTCTATCCATCACTGCTCATGAATTCCGTACCCCTCTGACAACGATTCTGTCTACGGCTGAATTGTTGGAACATTACCAATGGACAAAAGCAGAACAAGTGGAACAGTTGCATCTGATTCAGGAAACAGTACAACAAATGCTGCAATTGCTGGAAAATATGCAGCTTGTCGGTACGGCTGATGGGGAACAACTCCCCTTTACTCCCGCACCTGTGGAACTTCATGACTTTTGTCAACGGTTAGTCGCTCAAATTCAGCAGGGTTTAACTCTCAAACATTTAACCAACGACGAGAATCAAGCCTATACCCTCACCTTTGCTTCTCAAGTGACGTGTTTACCCGCAATGGTGGATGAAAAACTGATGCGACAAATGCTGTCGAACTTGCTATCCAATGCGATGAAATACTCTCCGGTGGGCGGTACGATTCGATTTAGCCTCACCCGTGAGGGAGAGAAGGCTTGCTTTGAGATTCAGGATCAGGGAATTGGTATCCCCTCGGAGGATATACCCCACCTGTTTGATTTTTTCTATCGGGGAAACAATGTGGGCGCGATCGCGGGGACAGGATTGGGGTTAGCGATTGTTAAGCAATGTGTTGATCTGCACCAGGGACAAATTGATGTAACCAGTGACGTTGGCGTAGGTACAACGTTTACGGTTCGCTTACCCTTGATCAGCGATCGCCAGGGAAAAATGCCAGCATCAGCAGACTGGGATTAGAGAGTAGAATTGAGACTCGCGCCTTTTTCCTGAAAACAGCGACAACTATCCACATTTGGGGTCGTAAACAATTACAATTAACCCTCAACTATTTTCTCTAGAAAAAGAAAAAACAGTAACAAATATCAATGAATTTCTATGGGTTTTAACTGTTTAATTTTAAAATACTGTACATAACCGTCAACGAACATCTAAGTCATCCTTTTTCCTGGCTTCGACAAGCCCAAAATTTTACTAGGATTGGGTTCTACCGCCTAATTTCTAACGTGTTCAACAGGAAAGCGATAATACTCGCCTCGTTTTCCAACTTGCTCCCATTGGGCGAGATATCCAGCGAGCTATAGTCATGACGACGATTTTAGTAATTGAAGACGAAAAAGCCATTCACAGGAATCTACTTAAACTACTGAATGCGGAAGGATTCGAGACGCTCAGTGCCGATAATGGTAAAATCGGTGTGAAATTGGCTCAAACTAAACAACCTGATTTGATTATCTGCGATATCCTGATGCCGGGACTGGATGGTTATGGTGTACTCCATATCCTACAACAAGACTCCTCAACGGCGACGATTCCCTTTATCTTCCTCACCGCCAAGACAAAACAGGCGGATATGCGCCAGGGTATGACATTGGGGGCGGATGATTACGTGACGAAGCCCTTTACTCGCGCCCAAATTCTCAGTGCGATCGCGGCGCGATTACAAAAGGTAAAATTACGCCAACAGCAGTCTATCATCAATCCCAATCTGCCCAATCGTCGGTTACTCCAGAAACGCTTTAATCAGCTAGAGAAACCGGGAAATCAGGGTAAACTCCAAATTTTCCTCTTGTCGCTGGAAATTGAACAACTCAACCAACTCAACAATACCCTAGGACTTGCCATTGGTGATCAATTACTCCAAGCCGTTGTCGAACGCTTACACCGTCAGTTAGGACAGCAGGATGCGATCGCTCAAATCGGTAGTGATCATTTTATCATTCTCTTGAGTCGAAGTTATCACAAACCTGAGAGTATTCAAATTGTCGAAACCTTGTTAAAGGCGTTTGATTTGCCGTTTCAGGTAGACTCCCATAAAATCTTCCTGTCTGCCTACATTGGTATTGCTATTTTAGGACGTGATGGTCGAGATCTCGACACCCTAATTAGACACGCTAGTGTCGCCAGAGAAGAAGCCAAACAACCGGGAAATCGCCGCTACCAGTTTTATATTGCCTCCATTGGCGCGAAATCCCAAGAAGCCTTTGAGCTAGAAATCCAAATGCGTCAAGCCTTAGAACGGCAGGAGTTTCAGCTTTATTATCAACCGAAAGTAAATCTGCTCACGGGACAAATTGAGGGGGCGGAAGCCTTGGTGCGCTGGAATCATCCCCAACGGGGGATTATTTCGCCCGTTGAATTTATTCCCTTAGCCGAAAAAACCGGGCTAATTGTGCCATTGGGCGAATGGGTACTCAGACAAGCTTGTCACCAAGCGCGAGTCTGGCAAGATCAGGGAATCTATCCCTTACGGATTGCCGTGAATTTATCGCCCCGTCAGTTTAATCAGTCTAATTTAACCAACTTTGTCGTAGACATCCTCCATGAAACGGGATTGAATCCCCATTATTTAGAATTAGAACTCACCGAAAGTACATTAGTGCAAAATCCCGAATCCGCGATCGCGACATTGCAGACATTCAAGGCTTTGGGTATTCGTATCTCTATTGATGATTTTGGTACAGGCTATTCCGCCTTAAGTCAATTGAAGAAATTCCCATTTGATGTGTTAAAAATTGACCGTTCTTTTGTCTGTCAACTGACCGAAGATAGCCGCGATGAAGCGATTACCACGGCAATTTTACAAATGGCTCGCAGTTTGAAGTTAAAGGTTGTGGCGGAAGGCGTGGAGACGCTAAGTCAATTGAATTTTCTCAAAGGACATCAGTGCGATGAAATCCAGGGGTATTGGTTTAGTCCGCCTTTATCGGCTGAGGCGTTTGCTGATTTGCTGAGTACGGGAAAAAAGTTTCCCCTATTGTCAAGTTAAATCAAAAATAAAACATCAGTGTTAAAATTACAGTCCTCTTCATACCACAGGCGTTTAAACATTGCTTCGGCTTCTCGATTTATAATTTCCCCTGAGATGGGCAAGAGGCAACCTGACGAATTCCCTCTAAAACCACCTCCAGATTAGTCATAACATCTTTATTTTGGCAGCGAATTACTCGATAGCCATAAGCTTCTAAATGTTTTGTTCTTGTTGTATCATAATCCTGTTGTGAGTCATGAATTTTACCATCAACTTCGACAATCAGTTTGCACTCTGGGCAGTAGAAATCGACGATAAAATGTCCAATAGGATGCTGACGGCGAAATTTTAAGCCATTGAGTTTTCGTCCTCTCAAAGCTTGCCATAGTTTTTGTTCGGCTGGAGTCTGAGTTTGACGAAGTTGCTTGGCGGCTGCTTCGATTTGAGATGTTGTTCCTCGGATTCTCGCCATTGTGTCAGCCCTCATCCCCTAGCCCCTTCTCCCAAGCTTGGGAGAAGGGGAACCGGACTATTATAGCGCTACGCGCCAAAGAATAGGCAATAGGCAATAAGCTGTTCGGCATTTAAACCTTAATAATGTCAAGAATGACTCTCATTCTTGTAGTGTGTTTAGCGAAGCCATGCCGCAGGCTTTAGCGAAGCCATGCCGCAGGCTTTGCATCTTGTTCGCTACTAATACCCAATTTAAATGCATGACAGTTTAGGGTAGCATGGAGTGCAATATTTGATTGTTTTGTTTATCCAACTCCCCCTCTCCCAGACTTGGGAGAGGGGGCTGGGGGGTGAGGGCGAAACGTCCATTCCTGATTGCCAATGCGGATAATATTACCCGGCGTTAGGGTACAAGGCTGATGAGGAGTAAGCCGTTGTCCATTAACAAATGTCCCATTAGAACTACCCACATCAATTAACTGGTATTGGATTTGACCCTGAGCGTCTCTGGATTGGTTAATCTGAGCATGATAGCGGGAACTTAACCCATCATCCAGAACCAAAGTATTATTCGGTTCTCGTCCAATCGTGCAGGTGCTGACGGATAAATTGAATGTCGCACCCGATGCGTTGTGGACTAGATGCGCCTGTACTCCACTAGCGGGTTGGGCAATTATCGTGGGCGCTAATACGGGTTTATCTCTTACAGGTAAATTGGCTGGGGATTCTCCGGCGCTGGGTAAGGAGTTCGGTTGAGGGGAAGTGCCAAAAGCGGCAGGGTTCCCATTGGAGGACTGTGGTGCAACAATATTAACGTGTTGTATGGGAGGTGGTGGGATAACCGGACGACTGGCTTCGGCGATTTGCATCTTTAAGGCGGCTTCGTGTTCCGCTTCCTGTCTGGCGCTCATTCCTTCGACTTGACGAATGATTCCCCTCGTCTGGGGGAAGTTGATATCACTGACTCGCACGTCTTCTAGGGCAAAGCCTAGGGAATAGGATATCTCGGCATGGTCAAGTAGGTATTGTCGGATATGGACTCGTCCCTGGTTAACTAATTGTTCCATCCGCAATTGACCTACAGCTACCCCTAAACTATCTTTTACCGCACTCGTGAGGGCTGCAATTGGATCTGAGAGTTCCAAGGCGACTCGTCTTGCATCCACGACTTGGTACATGACGTTGAGGGAGATATTAATCAAATATTGGTCACGGGATAAGAAATCGCCTTGGGAGACGATTTCTAGGTTGCGAATCTTGCTATCCACCAGAACCAGTTCACATTGTTCGAGAAGGGGTAAGGCGAAGCTGAAATGACGCCCCGGTTTCAATTTGCGGACAAATTTCCCATTTTTGACCAACAAACCGGTATAACCTGCGCCGATAAAGTCCATACTCCACCCAACCCAGCGTTCTGGGTTTAGCGTTTGGATAAGGGGGGAAGTGGTACTAGACATGAGCGGTTCGTGAGTAACAGGAGTGGGCAGGTTATGTATTTTTAGACTAACAAAGCTTGGCTGGATTCCGGCATGGCAATGATGACGGGATGGGTAGCCGTTCGGTTTCGGGTTCGTTCCCCGCTGAGTATCGCCTATTACCAGAAAACATTGTAGGGGCGACCCGCCGCACACAATTTACACCGCCCAGCCATTACAGCGCTTTTCGCTGTAATAAAGTACAGTCGATCAAAGTCCCCCTTCAGATCCCCCTTCCGTCCCCCTATTTGATCCCCCTTCCGTCCCCCTTAAAAAGGGGGAAACCAGATGTTGCTTCGCTTTTTGTTCCATGGGGGAAACCAGAGGATGCTTCGCTTTTATTGCACGGGGATTTAGGGGGATCGACAATGTACCGCATAGCAGAGGAAACTGCTGTAATTGGATCGGGTCGCCCTCCAGAGGATATCGGTCATTAAAAACCCATACAAAATAGCGAGCGAGACGCTCGCACTACAACCGTTTACCGTTCTCTATTCCCTATTCTCCTTTCCCTATCTTCACCACAATCCCAACCTTTAATTAGCTGACCCGCGTACATAAAAAGGGCGAGTCGAGACAGGTTAATTCTCACACCGCCTGACTTTGTGCAGCTACTCGCCCCTACAATACAATATTTATTTGAAAACTCTCTATCTGTTAGTCCGCGATCGCTTGCAGGAGGAAAACCGGATTCAACCGGATAGGATATTTATTTACTATTCCCTGGTTCTTGCCAAAAAACAATGGAATCACTTAACGGTTGAACTTGGGTTCCCGGATAGTAAAAGGTGAGAATGTCCTCTCCTGACCAACCGAGATTCGCTAAGTTATAGGAACCATATTGGCTCAAACCAACGCCATGTCCAAAGCCGCCGCCGACATAAGCATAGCCTTTTAGGGTTTTATCCTCTTTATTGTTACCGTAAAGTGGTTCAAGGTAAAAGAGGGTACTGCGAGGGGGATAAAAGGCACTACGGATTTCATTTTTTTGGAGTTCAACCACACCCTTATCTGTTTGCACATCCAGTTTGAGGATGCGTCCGGCGGGCGATCGCTTGATAACTTGCATCTGTTGGATGGTGGTAAACTCAGCTAGGGGATGTTTGATTTTTTCCAAGTAGCGCCGCAAATCTTTCTGAATTTGTTCCAGGGAGTTTTCGACCCGCCACCTGAAAGGGGATCGACCACTTTCATTGAATCCTTCTTTCAAGTTAATGAATTCGCGGAAGTTTTGTTCATTCCCTAAAGGCTTCTCAGATAAGTCCCAAATCGGCTGGGGCGAGTCAATCACGGCTTTTAAATAAGGACGTTCTGACCCATTCCAGGAATCACTAAAGGGCGCAGTAACACCGCCAGAGGTGGAGGAATATAAGGCGTCTACGAGCTGATTATTATAAGTTAAGACTAGCCCCTGAGTTTTCGCGATCGCCCGATCCGCCGTGGGAACGGTTCCTGTGAGTCCGCGATAGACTTGGCAATGGGTATTTGCACAGAGTTGGTAATTGTCTGCTGTAAATCGACGCAGATTGCGGAGGGCGTAGGTGCGAGCAATAATGGTTTGTGCTTCTACTGCTGCGTATGGTGCCCCTGGTCCAATTTCATGGGGGACAACACCACGCAGATAGGTTTCTAAGGGAACGTCATTCACCAGGGTGTAAGTCCCGTAAGCATTGGGCTGGATTTTCAGACTTCCTGCATACAGACGCGGGTTGCGCTTATCTTCATTGCGAATCACCTGGATTAAATCATTCTCCGAGTCAATCTCTATCCATTGGCGATTATACCGATAGCCATCCACCACAAATGACACTCGCGGTACTTGGGGCAGGACTTGACTTTCTAGTCTAACTGTGCTGTACCCTTGAGCTTGGAGACTTTGCAGCAACAGGCGTCGCAGCAGGGGCGTCTGATAGACATCCCGTTTCGCCCAAACTTGCCAGCGTTCCGGCTGCACCACTTCCACCTGAATCCCCCGTGAACGCCACTGATCCGCCGCATCTTCGGCGGTTTCAAAGGTGGCGTGATCGCTGAGGACTAAATGTTCAGCTAAAACGGGTTGGGATAAGGGTTGCGTCGCCACTTCCAGCGTCACCTGATCGGTTTCTAGGGTTTGGGGTTGCATATCCCCTGCCAAGAACCGCAAACTCAAGCTATCCCCAGGTGTCGCTTTTAGGGTCAGTTCGTCGGTGGGTTCTGAGCCAAAACGCTGCACCACACCCACTTTCAGGTTTACATCCTCCGCTTGAGCTGGCTTACTTCCAGAGAGTCCCCAAAAACATAACGCGATCGCGCAGGCTTTCAGGACATTAGGGATTGGGGATTTGCGATTGGGGATTGGGGAAGAGTTTTTGGTCTGCATGATACCAAGTTACATGTTGTAGGTTGGGTTGAGGGACGAAACCCAACTTATTATTTCAGCGTTGACACAGTAGTCAGGGCGGGTTTAGTTACATCTTGGTGTGTCATAAACGATAGTGGTGAAACCCGCCCCTACACATTAATCAAGCCTCACTAGCACTAAACAGGACTTCACCCTGAATCATCCGCTGAGCTGCATCGAGCAGCACTTCTTCCAGATAAGGTTTGGTAAAGTAACCACTCGCGCCCAGTTGGGCTGCCATTTGCCGATGTCGTTTCGCCCCGCGAGAGGTGAGCATGGCAATGGGTAACTGGCTGAGATTCTCATCTTTCTGGAGTCGAGAGAGTAGTTCTAATCCATCCATTCTCGGCATTTCGATATCGCAGAATACAATATCACAGGGTAAACCTGACCGAAGTTTATCCCAGGCTTCTTGACCATCGCGGGATTGTTCCACCCGATAGCCTGCTTTAGCAAAGGTCATTGAGAGGAGTTCACGGACTGTAATTGAGTCATCCACAATCAAAACGAGTGGCTCATGGGGAGTTTCTGGGGCTTCTTCAATTCCTGCACCTTCGCTGTCCCCTCTCGACCAAATCGTCACACTGTCTTTCCGCAGGCGTCCGCTGGCGAGATCAATCAGTTCTAACACATCGGCAATGGGCATGATTCGACCATCCCCTAAGACTGTCGCCCCAGCAATACCAATGGGTTTAGGCGGAGGACCTTCGAGTTGTTTAATCACGATTTCCTGTTCACCTAAGACCTGATCCACTTCGATGGCAATGAATGTCCCAGAACTGCGTAGCACAACAATTGAGACTAGGTCATCTTCTCGCTTACCCCCATAAACATTACCCCGACTAATTGAACGGTTGTAAGAGAGCAACTCGCTTAGGGGTTGCACAGAGACTAACGTGTCCCGCCAGGAGACACCGATTTGACCGTTGGCATCTTTTTGTAAGCGATCTTGAGGCACATCAAACATATCTTCCACCCCATCCATGGGAAAGGCAATGCGAGCGCGAGCGCTCAAACAGCATAGGGCTTTACAAATACTTAGGGTTAAGGGTAGCCGAATGGTAAAGGTTGTGCCTTTTCCTAACGCCGAATCAATATAGATTGCGCCCCGAATTTCGCTCAAACTGGTGCGGACAACATCCATCCCCACACCGCGTCCGGCGAATTCACTGGCTTCGTCTTTGGTACTAAAACCGGGGTGGAACAGAAAGTCATACAACTCTGTATTGGTTAGGTCTTTCGCCTCGGCTGGGGTGATCAGTTTTTTCTCAATTGCCTTTCGTTTAATCCGTTCGGGGTCAATACCTGCGCCATCGTCGGAAATGGCAATCACCGTTTGGTTTCCTTGGTGGAACGTTCGCAGAGTAATTTGACCCACAGCAGGTTTACCCATTTCTTGCCGTTCGTCTGGGGATTCAATGCCATGGGTAATGGCATTATTGACCAAGTGGGTTAAGGGATCATAAAGGTGTTCCAAGATCATTTTGTCGAGCAAGGTTTCTCGACCATCCACTTGCAGTTGGGCTTCCTTGCTTAACTTGCGGGAAATTTCCCGCACCGGACGAGTCAAACGGTCAGCAGCATTGGCAAACGGAACCATGCGCGATCGCGTCAGTCCTTCTTGGAGTTGAGTGGTCACCTGTCGTAAGTTGCGAGCCACCTGATCGGTTTCATCCACTAAGAATTCTACGTCAGACGCCGATTCCCGCACTTGCACAATTAACTCGATCATCTCTTGGGAGAGTAAATGGAAGCCGGTAAAGCGATCCATTTCCAAGGGATGATAATCTTCAGAGGATTCAGAATCAGACTCTTTGGATGCAGATGCAGCATTTTCTGATCCGAATAAAGAATGAGAGCGCTGTTGGCTTTGACTACTGGCTAACAAAGAACTCTCCAGCAGCGATCGCTCATACAAATCCCGCATCCGCGCCCCGACATCGCTCAACGCCGAAACTTGATGCTGTAAATTATCCAAGAATTGCCGTAGACGCTCTTGATCCTGTTCTAAGCTATTACGGCTAACTACCAATTCTCCCACCAAGTTATTGAGACTATCGAGGTGCTTAACCGGAACTCGCATCGTTTGTTCAAATATCCGAGGCGCTCTCCGACTGGATAAAGAGGCGCTTTGTCGCGAACCTGTATTCGTTGTCGCTGCACCTCCTATCGATTTATCAGCGTCTTGGAGGAGGATTTCCAACTCTTTATCTAGGTCATCTTGATCTTGAGATGGGGGAGTTTGAGCTACAGATGCTCGATTGTCTTGAGTTGCTCCCGGTTCCTCTAAGAATATTTCTAAATCCTCAAACGAATCTGTCTGTGAGGGAGTATCACTCAGCATGGCTTCTAATTCAGCCAACTCATCGCCGCTTTCACTGGTCAATGTTGCTGAAGTCTCCCCATCCAGCATGGCTTCTAAATCAGCAAACTCATCGCCGCTTTCACTGGTCAATGCTGCTGAAGTTTCCCCATCCAGCATGGCTTCTAAATCAGCAAACTCGTCAGCGCTTTCACTGGTTAATGCTGCTGAAGTCTCCCCATCCAGCATGGTTTCTAAATCAGCAAACTCATCAGCGCTTTCTCGGGGTGAATCCAAATCCCATTCGGTTTCTGCCAGAGTTGCTAATGAAAAATCATCATCAACAGTCGCTTCTTCCAGACTAAAAAGTTCGTCTAGATCTTCGTCCGATGGTGTTTCTGGGATGTCCCAATCCCCAAATAAATCGGCGGCGCTGTCCGATGTTTCTGGTTGCGATGTCTCTACAGATTCATCAGTTAACCAATCTTCATCTAAACCCTCTAGTTCGGCGCTTGGGGCTGCTTCTGCCTCCTCTTCGGCAAATAAGTCGTCTAAGTCTTCCCT
>NZ_JAVJNP010000051.1:0-24829 GCF_040217205.1 Coleofasciculus sp. A1-SPW-01
TGGGTTGCAAAGGTGCGTTAGCGAAGCGTAACGCACCCTACACCCGCCCCGACTCAGGTATCTAGACTTGCTGTTATAGCAGTAGACACATCGATTAGGACGTTCGGCACCATTGTAGAGACGTTGCATGCAACGTCTCTACATAAATGATGTGTCCTAACCGCTATGGCGGTTGCTATAAAAGAAAGGGCGATCCGATAAAATTAAATAGACACAGTTGTCAATTTGTGCAAGGGGGTCGCCCCTACCGGGAATGAAAAGAGCGATCGCTCTCGAAACGTGTCAAGAAAGATATGGGTAATGATAGCGATCGGGAAAAAATCCCAGATAAAAATAATTGGAGGCGCTATAGTAGGGACACGGCAGTGCCCATTGGTATCAACTTAAGGTGCAAACTAATACTGACAAGGTTTTAAGCTGTGTCTGTCTACTCCTTGACCTTGGGAGCGATTTTTGCACGGGAGAAGGGGAACCGGACTCTCTTGCTCCCCTCTTGCTCCCCTCTCCCAAGCTTGGGAGAGGGGCTGGGGGTGAGGGGTTTAGCTTAAGACACGGATGAGCACTGCCATGCCCTTATCGGTAGAACTACCGTATCCTGATGGAAATCTAATTATAATTTCTAAATAAACAGGTTAATTGCCATGAATATCAGCACCCTATTGACTCCGGCACTCACCTCAACCCTGTTCGCTCCCCTAGCGTTAGGAGTGGCTTTTAACATACCCTCAGCCATTATCCCAGAATCCGCGATCGCCCAAACCACTGAACGGGTGAATCCCCTAGAAGATATGAATAATCGCCAAAATGAGCGAGATTCACTTACGGGAACAACGGGTAACAGTGGCTTTAATGTCTTTGATTTTATCCATCGCTCCCGTTTAGGCGTTGATTCTGAGGCGTTTAACAGCGAACTGGATCAAAACTTAGACAATGCCACGCAAGAGTTCCGACAGCTACAACGGGAACGGTTGAGAAATCAACCACAAGTTCAACCGAATTCCCCCTCTGTTCCCACCGGAGGTGCAACTCGATAAAACTGTCCTCACAACATTCCCTTTTGTAGAGACGTTCCGGCGGAACATCTCTACCAATCTATAGCAGTAGACACATCGATTAGGACTTTCGGCACCATTGTAGAGACGCGCCATGGCGCGTCTCTACTCTCCAGTTAAAAAAGGTGCAAAATCCTATGGTATAAGCTTTCTGCCCTTCTGCCTCCTGCCTCCTGCCTTCTGCCTTCTGCCTTCTTGCACTAGCTCATGCTGGCTAGGATATCCTTAGCATGGGAATCGGTTTTCACCTTCTCATCAACATAAGTGATCGTCCCTTCACCGTTAATCACATAAGTGACGCGCTTGGAATAACCACCGCCTTCAACATCATAAGCTTTGGTAATCGTGCCATCCGGATCAGCGAGCAATTGGAAAGGCAAGCCATACTTCTCCTTAAATTGCTTATGGGATACCTCATCATCCATACTGACACCGAGAACAACCATATCTTTGCCTTGATATTCAGCGTAGTTGTCCCGGAAGCTTTGAGCTTCCTTGGTGCAACCTGGAGTATCGTCTTTGGGATAAAAATAGAGAACTACTGTTTTCCCCGCCAAGTCAGACAGGGAAACGGTATTCCCTGCATCATCTTTGGCGGTAAATGCCGGAGCTTTATCACCAATGCTTAAAGCCATAAGTCTTTTTCCCTGTGTTAACTACTTAACTATTCTTCATCCTACTACCTTCGGAACTTTGATTAAGTCTGGATGACCCGCATGGCATCCATTCACCACTCAAATCCACTCAATTGACTCGGTTTGCCCTCTCCTGTGAGGTTAAGATAAAAAGAAGCCTAAACCTAGGATTGACTAGCGTTTCCACCAGCTAATCCAGTTGTAATGACATCCATTTCCTCTGAAAAAGCCCAGTCGTTTCACTATCCAGAGCGAACAGTTAAACGCGCTAAACAAGCGTTGCGCTGTCTGCCCTTCCAGTTAACCTTGTACAAGGAGATGCGTTTGACCAGCGTTTCCCTGCTCGCGATCGCGACGCAAAAAGGAATAGAACAGGGCTATACTAAAAGTCCCTTATCCGAGTTGGCAGCCGAACGTGATTTACTGTGGTTGATTCAAGTCGGCGTTTTGCGGCGAGAAGTTGATGGTCAAGGTATTACCGACAGTTTTCGTCTCACACCCTTGGGTCGTCAACTGGTGGAAAAATGGGCAAGCCGAGGCGAGTCATTACCTCCGCCATCCCTTTGGGATCGCATCGCTCACGCCTGGAACCGTTGGTTACGATTGCCTATCTAAATTCATAGTCTAAGGGTTGCTTCTATTCGTTCTGATTACCCGATAACTCTTAACCCGCTTTATGAAATCGCTGATGGTGGTGGGAACAACCTCCCACGCAGGAAAATCCTTTATTACTACCGCCTTGTGCCGTATTCTTTCCCGGCGCGGTTGGCGTGTGGCTCCGTTTAAGGGACAAAATATGGCGCTCAACGCTTATGTCACCCTCAATGGCGGCGAAATTGGACATGCTCAAGCTGTGCAAGCTTGGGCAGCTAATGTTACGCCCTGTGTCGAAATGAACCCGATTTTACTTAAACCCCAGGGGGATATGACCTCTCAAGTCATTCTCATGGGTCAAGTGGCGGGTAAAGTCGGCGCGGCGGATTATTATGAACAGTACTTTGATCGGGGTTGGCAAGCGATTCAAGAGTCGCTGCGGCGTTTGAGTCATGAGTTTGATTTTGTCGTGTGTGAGGGTGCAGGGAGTCCAGCAGAAATTAATTTGAAGCACCGTGACTTAACCAATATGCGGGTAGCAAAGCATTTAAATGCACCAACGTTACTCGTAGTAGATATTGATCGCGGCGGCGCATTTGCTCATATTATTGGGACTCTGGAGCTCTTGGAACCGGATGAGCGAGTCTTGATTAAAGGTATCGTGATTAATAAGTTTAGAGGACAGCGATCGCTCTTAGAATCGGGAATTACTTGGCTCGAAGAACGCACCGGAATTCCTGTCATTGGCGTGATTCCCTGGATTAATGAGCTCTTTCCCGCTGAAGACTCTTTGGCATTACTGGATCGCTACAATAAGAGAAAACGGGATAGTGAATTAACGGTGGCGGTAATTCGTTTCCCTCGCATCTCTAATTTTACTGACTTTGACGCCCTAGAAGCGGAATCAACGGTTAACGTTAAATATTTAGCCCCAAATCAATCCCTGGGATACCCCGATGCCCTAATTTTGCCAGGGACAAAAACCACGATTAGCGACTTACTCGTACTCCACAAAACAGGTATGCTAGAAGAAATTAAAAACTATGCCGCTGCGGGGGGTACCGTTTTAGGGATTTGTGGGGGTTTTCAAATGCTGGGTCAAACCCTGCTAGATCCCGATGGCATTGAAGATGAACCGGGGCAATATCAAGGATTAGGATTATTACCGATCAAAACCATAATTACCGCCCGAAAAGTAGCACGTCAGCGTCTCGTAACCTCTAACTATCCCCAAGTCGGTTTACCTGTTTCGGGTTACGAAATCCATCAAGGGCGTTCTCGGCTGATTGACTCAGAAAGCACGGATAATAAATCTGCCTATCAACCCCTGTTTGATGACCCTGGTTTGGGGTTAGTCGATATCACTCAGTCCATTTGGGGAACCTATCTCCATGGTTTATTTGATAATGGTCCCTGGCGACGGGCGTGGTTGAATCAACTGCGACATCAACGCGGACTTCCGTCTTTGCCAACGGGTATTCCGGACTATCGAGAGCAGCGCGAAGTAGTGTTGAATTCTTTAGCAGATAGCGTAGAGGCTCATTTGGATTTAAGCACTATCATACCTAACTTGACGTGAGTTAATAGCAAACCTGTTCATGAGTGTTACCATTCGATTTTTACCCGATGATGTCACGATTAATGCAGAAGTGGGAGAACCGCTACTGCAAGTGGCTCAACGCGCTGGCGTTTTCATTCCCACAGGATGCCTGATGGGTTCCTGTCATGCTTGTGAGGTTGAGATTAACGACGGGGAAACGATTTGTGCCTGTATCTCGGCTGTACCACCGGGTCAGGAACAGCTTACGATTAATCTCTATAGTGATTCAACCTGGTAAGTTATTGGTCATTGGTCATTTGTCATTGGTCATTTGAATTTCTTCTTGAGTAATTGAGCAATCATTATGATCAGTGAATCTCTGTTTTCTGTTGACTATGATACTAGCTTAACCTAAACTTTTCCCCTACAGATGGAGGTTTAACAGTAGAGCCAGCGTAAATCCCAATACGGCTCGGATACAGCATCTTGTGACGTACCCAGCGCTGCCGTTACCGGACAGCGTGGGCAACTGAAGCCTTAAATAAAGCGGTCAGAACTTCCTTTGAGGTACTATTAGTAGTAGAAGTTACTACTACTGGATTCCCTCTACGGCGTTTTATCGTAGGGAACACGTCCAGCCCTACACGTTTTAGGTTGATAGCAGCATTAATATCTCTATCAACCCAGATTTTTAACAGTTCATCCCAATACTCTCGAATCGAGCAGTCCGTAAACACGAACTCATCTCGGTAACAGAGGATTTGGGAAGTATAAGCAGGATTCTTTTCAACAACCACAGCTCCAGCTTTTGCAGCTATGTAACTCAGAGTTGAGAAGAATTGTCCGAATGCAGCATCCAACCAGGACTTGTTCAGTCCGGACTTAGCCGACTGACCATTAGGAAGATATTTCCCGTCATCATCCTGCTTGGGTGCATTGCGCTTGGTTAAACCTTTGAGGTTTAAATCCTCACAGAAAAACACCTTCTTGCCGCTTCGCACCAATTTGTGCGCGGTCTTATATTGGAAGTCTTGACGACTTCTAGCAATGCGTTGGTGAAACTTTGCTTCTCTTTTGGCTAGTTTACGGCGACGGCGAGACCCTTTCTTTTTAGCGTTTCGCTTGGTCTGCAATCTGCCTAACCTGTTGAGGTTTTTCCTTAAGGGCTTAAGAGAGGGTAGGCTTTCACCTTCAGAGGTGGCAAGATATACATCCTCGTGTAGAACAGCATCAAGCCCCATCGAGTTATCCCAAGTTGGGATTATCTTGTCTGGGGTGAAATCTGGAACAGACGGGTTATCCAAGATAAATGATGCGTACCAGCCGTCAGGCTTCTTGGTGACGCTGATTTGCTTGAGGTTAAACCCGTCTGGTATTGGGCGATGAGTTCTAACCTTGACCAGCCCAATCTTAGGTAGTCTTAGGTAAAGCCAACGACCGTTGACCGTACAGAACTTCAACCACTCATTCTTTACCCCGTCAAATACCATTGTTCGGTAGCGAGACTCGCTTTTGAACCGGGGTTTACCAGAGCGTTTTCCCTTCTTGTCTCCTTTGATGTACCGTTCAAACGCCTTATCAACTCGCTTACAGACATCCTGCAAAATAGTCGAATAAAAGAAACGCTACAGATCTAGTTATTTTAATGTAGCGCTGTTACAAGAATATTAAAGTTCTTAAGCAATAAATTCGCGGACAGCATGTAACCAAATGTGAAAGAAGAGGATGTCGAACCCTCTTCTTTAACCGCCTATCCATCCCAGCGCCGCCTTTCAGGACGGCGTGGGTCTTCCGGCGTTTTTGCTAAAACGGTGTATCACATCGAGCCTGAAAACGCTGTAACGCCGCTAAAATGATGGAATAGATTTCACAGTAATCAACACCTCTGATCATGATTCGTCTGCCCACCCAATCCAATCCCCCAGATTCTCCCCGGCAAACTTTGCCGACCATGTATGATTTACCCAGTGATAATCCGGAGGACCCTGGATTGCCTGATGAGTTTCACTTTTTTCAACCCCTGCTACTCCTTTTAACCTTTCAACCAACTAATTGGAATTGGGAGGAGGTGTTTTCTGCTTGCGATTTGAATCTTTATTATGATGTTAATCATACTCACTGGTACAAGCGTCCCGATTGGTTTGGCGTTGTCGGAATTCCTCGCTTGTATGAACAGCGAGAGTTGCGCTTAAGTTATGTGATTTGGCAAGAGCAAATTAGTCCTTTTGTGGTAGTGGAGTTATTATCTCCGGGGACGGAAGATGAGGATTTTGGACGGACAATACCCCAAGCCGGAAGTCCACCGACAAAATGGCAGGTTTATGAAAAGATTTTACGGGTGCCCTACTATGTGATTTTTAGCCGCTATACCTTGGAACTGCAAATCTTTCATTTAGTTGAGGGGAAGTATCAACGGGTGAATTTAACCGATAATCGGTTGGTCATACCCGAATTAGGGTTAAGCTTGGGATTATGGTCAGGACGGTTTCGTGAGATTCGTGGGCAATGGTTGCGATGGATGACCCCTTCAGGCGAGTTGATTCCCACGGATAATGAACAGGCTGTATTTGCTGAACAACGGGCAATCGCCGCCGAAGAACGCGCTCAGCAGGAAGCTGAATTCGCTCGATTAGCCCAAGAACGCGCCCAACAGGAAACCCAACTTGTTCGATTAGCTGAAGAACGCGCCCAACAGGAAGCCCAACGCGCACAATTAGCTGAAGAACAGGCACTTGCTGCTGAGGAACGCGCCCAGCAATTGGCGCAACGGTTGCGAGAATTAGGGATTGATCCAGATAATATATAGGGCAAGATTAGCTGTCGTGCATTTAAATTGGGTATGAGTAGCGAGCAAGATGCTCGCACACCAATGATTTCGCCATTGATGAATGTTATGCTCCTCGTATTCTGGTGGGCAATGCCCACCCTACGGGATATTAATGGGGTTATGGCGGCTAAAAGGCTTCATAAAAATCCATGTTCTTGGCGAACACTGGTAAGTTAGTTATTATTGCTCGCTTTCGTTACTGCACTATGTCATCGACTGTATCCTCTACTTCTAGCCAAGCAATTCCGGTTGAGAAAATCCGTTATAACGATCAGGGGCTTGTCCCCGCCATTGTCCAGGATTATCTGGATGGTACGGTATTAATGATGGCGTGGATGAATCGAGAATCCTTGCAGAAAACCTTGGACACGGGGGAAACCTGGTTCTGGAGTCGATCGCGTCAAGAATTATGGCACAAAGGCGCAACATCGGGTCATTTGCAACATGTGCGATCGCTCCGTTATGACTGTGATAGTGATACGCTGCTGATTGGTGTGGAACAGGTGGGGGATATTGCTTGTCATACCGGGGAACGCAGTTGTTTTCATCAGGTGGATGGGATAAAAGCTGCACCGCCTGCTGATACCTTGTCTCAGGTGTTTGAGGTGATTTGCGATCGCAGAGATAATCCTACCCCTGAATCCTATACCTGTAAGCTATTTAAGGGTGGGGATAATAAGATTCTTAAAAAGATTGGTGAAGAAGCCGCCGAGGTGGTAATGGCGTGTAAGGATGATGAGAAAGACGCGATCGCCTCAGAAGCGGCGGATTTGTTTTATCACACCTTGGTAGCATTGGCACATCACCAGGTTGATGTGCGGGACGTTTATCGCAAGTTACAGGAAAGACGGCGGTAAATAGCCGATAAAAACGGATGGGGATTTCCGCCGATTTTGTTCAAATTAATAACACCGGAAGGCTAAGAGTTAATCATGACATCCTTGTTTTTTAAAGGATTTATTCGGGATATTCGGTATAATCCCCAGTTCCGTTCTAAGCTGCAAGTTTATCCGCTTAATTCCTTTGATATTAATACAGCCTCCTCTTCTGGCATTATCGAATTAGATAGTCCAGAAAATACATTAGCCTTCTCAAAATGGGTTTCTCCTAAAAGAACTCGGTCTTATCCTTTTTCCAGAATCTACAATACCTATTACTTAAATACTAAAAAAGTTACGATCATTCCAATTATTAAGGATGAAGGACTGGCTGGTGATCATGATCGGATTAACTTTATTACCTTTTCTTGGATGAGTTTGTTAAATGTCTACATTATCTTGGCTTGGTATGAAAATGCTGAAAAGGTTAAGGCAAACTCAGATAAGCTAACCAAACAAAAATTCAATCCTGCTTACGTTAGAGAAAAAATTAACGAAATAGCTAACTATCAATTAACAGCGTTACACTGGAACACGACTCATTTTCAAAATGACTTTAACGATATCTATAGAACCGCTGTCAATCGGTATCAAGTGATCTCGCAAAATCAAGGCGTTCCAGTGCGAAGCCAAAATAATCAACTGGCTGTCCTGGAACAGTTTAATGTGAACAACGATTTCAGTCTAGAAAAGTTCAAAGATTATACCCTGCCCAAATCTCTCAAAGCTGCTCAACGAGAAGTCCTAACCAGGCATGAGTTGGAATATTTAGCAGATGGAGATAAGGGAATTTTTGAAATTTCTAATTATTTAGGCGGACAGTATTATCTTACAGTCGATGAAGTTTATCAAGAGGATAATAGGTACATTCTACAAGAATCAAAAAATAGTCGCAAAAAATTGCCCACGTTAGCAGATATTAAAGATGGATTATTTAAACTCATCTTGTTTGCCAACTTAGAAAAACTCTTGATTGATGATTCTGAAATTAACTTCCTCGTGTGTCTAAAAATAACGGGACATATCATCGGTTCCTTATCACTGCCAACGACTAATGATTTTATCCACGAATTTTGCCAAAGCAATCGATTTAGTCCTGTACAAGTAAGAACTATTATGACACTCGTTCAAGAGTGTACAGTTAATCCTAAACTATCTATCCTGATTGATTCATCTAGCTAAAATGAGCAAAAGTCCACTTCGATATCCGGGCGGAAAATCAAAGGCATTAGACAAAATATTGCCCTATATTCCTTGGGATATCCAAGAATTTAGAGAGCCATTTGTCGGTGGGGGTTCAGTATTTTTAAAAGTAAAATCCAGTAGAGCTTTATTTCCTATACATTACTGGATTAATGATTTAAATTATGATTTATACTGCTTCTGGAAAATTGCCAAAGAAAACAATCATAAACTCATTGAAACTATCCGCAATATGCAAGTTACCTATCCAGAAGGTAGGCAGCTATATAATTTGCTCACGGCCAAAAATCATAAGTTATCTGAATTAGAACTGGCTGCACGTTTTTTTATCTTGAATAGAATTACCTTTTCCGGAACAGTGGATTCAGGAGGGTATTCTCAGAAAGCCTTTGAACAGAGATTTACAGAATCATCGATAGAGAGACTGATCCATGTAGCGCCGTGTCTTGCATCAGTGACGATTACCCATGGAGATTATGAACAACTCATTGAGCAAGATGGCAACAATGTATTTATCTTTCTTGATCCTCCTTACTATCAAGCAAAAAAATCTAAATTATACGGTGTTAAAGGTCACTTACACACCTCCTTTGACCATCAGCGATTTGCTAATATTATGAAGAATTGTCAGCACAGATGGTTGATTACTTATGATGATTCACCTGAAATTAGAAACCTCTTTAGTTTTGCTAAAATCATTGAATGGGAGTTGCAGTATGGCATGAATAATTACAAAAAGAAAACAGCCGCGAAAGGTCATGAGTTATTTATCAAAAATTACTAAATTCAGGATTGGCGATATATTGTTCTATACGGGCATAGCGTAAATTATCCTCTAGTTTTTCAGCACCGTAGTGACGCAAGACTTGCCTTTGAGCCAGTAACTGACCAAATTCATACTTATCAATCTGGGCGAGTTCTCTAGCCTTAGCGAAGGATAGGAGTTTTTCAGTATAAAGGGCAACCGCAAATTTACATAATAATTCTTGCTCAATCCTTTGTTCAGGTAAGCGAATTGCACGGAGTACGGAGTCAGGAATCGATAACTGAAGGCTCATTCTTTCTTTCCTTTTCTCAGCTATTAACACATCTCTCATTGATGTGCTAGTCGAGTACACTCTCGAAGGCGTAGATCCTGGCAAATTGTTCTCTGGCGCTAAGTTGGCTTTCAACGGTGATGGCAATCCAGACGGAGGTTTTGTCACAGGTGTTACTGAGCAATTCACGGATATGTTCGGCAATATCGTTGGGCAAATCAACGTAACGAATCCTCCACCCGTATTTGTGGACGAAATAACGTTTGATTCGCCAGTGTCAAAACTATTTGTCAGCAAAGATATTGGATTAGCTGCCTTTGTGACACCGGCTCAAGCGAATATTTCATTCGTCGATCAAACATTCACCCATGAATCTGTTCCTGAACCCGGTACAGTCAGTGGACTACTTGCGATCGGTTCCTTAAGCATTGGTGCAATGGTGCAGCGACGTCGTGCAAATAAAGCCTAATTTGATGCACTTGCTCACTCAACGCTAATCTCTTCCAAGATAAGCAGGCTCTTGGTGGTTAGAGCTAGTTTGATGTAAGTGTTGTTTCTATTCTAGCCCCACTGCTCTAGTGGGGCTAGATCATCATTGATAGTTTTATTAGCACATTTAAGCCTTTGATGTTTTCCATTTTTATCCTCACCCACAACGAAGAACTGGATATTGCTGAAGCCATTGAGTCAGCACAACTATCCGATGATGTGATTGTCGTAGACTCTTACAGCAGTGACGCCACCGTAAACATCACCAAACGCTATCCTGTCCGCCTGGTTCAGCATCCCTTTGAATCTCACGGTAAACAGCGCACTTGGATGTTGCGTCATATCCCGACTAAGTATGACTGGGTTTATATCCTGGAAGCTGATGAACGGATGACTCCCACCCTATTTGCAGAGTGTTTGGCGGCAATTAAAAACTCAGAACACGTCGGTTATTACGTGGCGGAACAAGTTATGTTTATGAACCATTGGATTCGCCACAGTACCCAATATCCTTGCTATCAATTGCGCCTCTTAGACAAGCACAAAGTTTGGTTTACCGATTATGGTCATACGGAACGAGAAATTTGCCAGGGAACCACGGGGTTTC
Source organism: Coleofasciculus sp. A1-SPW-01 (assembly GCF_040217205.1). Taxonomy (NCBI): domain Bacteria; kingdom Bacillati; phylum Cyanobacteriota; class Cyanophyceae; order Coleofasciculales; family Coleofasciculaceae; genus Coleofasciculus; species Coleofasciculus sp. A1-SPW-01. The sequence goes on from NZ_JAVJNP010000051.1 coordinate 10,863, forward strand.
TGAGACAAACCTATCCCCATTTTACCTGTTCCAAAGGGTTCAGCCGCTGGATAGAAAAGCACAATCGTTACTCAACCGATGAAGCCAGAGAAACCCAGCATCAGTTAGAAAATCATACTGTCAATTGGCGAAATATCTTCTGGGGACGCACGGAAGTTGAACGCCGTCGCGCTCTGAAAGATTCATCCTTGCGTTTGCCCTTTCGCCCTCTGCTGCGTTGGTTTTATATGTATTTATTTTTGGGGGGGATTTTAGATGGTAAAGCGGGATTTGCCTGGTGTACGTTGCAAGCATTTTATGAATATTTGATTGTACTAAAGGTTTGGGAATTGCAACAGAAACCGACACAATCGATCGCATTGGTACAGATGTCAGGCGTCAGCAACCTAGAGCGGGTAACGGTTACAGGGACTCAGAGATTACGGCGCGATCGCCCGCTGCATTTGAATAGTTAGGCTTCACGCCTTCTTGAGAAATGGAACTAAGTGCATCATGTAATCCCGTTTGCCAATGGGTACACCAGCCATGCGAAGAATGTCGTAAGCCGTAACCAGATGGAAGTAGAAGTTTGGAATTAGAAAGTCGTTCACATAGGCGCGACCAGACATTTCGATGTAAAGATCCTGACCGAGATCGATGCATATCAACTCACTTAGCTTTTCATCTTCGACGTTAATGCCCAAAAGAAGTCCCTTGGTATTCGCTATGTGTTCGTATGCTTGTGCAAGAAATGTGACTTCTGGATCTAGATTATCCATCGGTTTGCCGTTACACCATAAAGCAAAGTTGCGTGGTTGATTGCAGGTGAAAGCAACCTGTGTACCGAAGGGAAGCATATCAGTCGCAATACGCTTCTGAAGAAACGACTCACTATCACTGAAATGAGTCTGAGCTGACTTTAGGAGGTGTTCGAGAGTTGTTAGACGGCTTTGGAAGATAGTTTTGATTGAATCTATATTTTGACTTGGCATTTTGCGATCTCTTAAGACTTATTTCATGTAGTCTAAGTGTATACGGAAAACCCCAAAATGCATACCTATCATGACACCATCCACGATAGAACGGGGAATAAAGTTGTGTAATATGCGGCGATTCTTTACCCGGGTTCCTACAAGTCATATTCTGGAGGAGAAATTGAAGCGCTTCCAGCCTATCCTGGAAATGAGGCTAAACTACAGCAGCACCTGTATCCTGTGTTAGAGAACGCCCTCACGGTTGTGTAATCGCCTAAACTTATGAGCCTGGATGTCATTGTTATTGGTAGCGGAATTGGTGGATTGACGGCGGGTGCTTTACTCGCCCGTTATGGCAAACGGGTGCTAGTTTGTGAAAGCCATGCTATTCCCGGCGGTGCGGCGCATAGTTTCCACAGACAGGGATTTGAGTTTGATTCGGGTCCTTCGTTTTATTGTGGATTAAGTCAGCAACGCCCCAGTCTTAACCCATTACGGCAAGTTTTGGATGTTCTGGGCGAGTCGTTACAAACGGTTCCTTATGACCCCTTAGGACATTACCATTTTCCGGACGCCACGTTACCTGTGTACAGTGACGCCCAACGGTATCGAGAAGCTGTAGCCGAGATTACACCTCAAGGCGCGAAAGAATTAGCACAATTTGAAAAACGCCTGCTTTCTCTCTATGAAGGGTTGCGAGAGATTCCCACAATTGCTTTACGATCCGATTGGCAAGTGATTCCAGTTTTAGTGGGACGTTATTTACCCTCACTCTTAAAATTACTGCCCCATCTGGGACTTGTCCAGAATTCCGTGGGCAAAGTCATGGATGAAACCGTGCGAGATCCTTGGGTGCGGCGGCTGATTGATGTGGAATGTTTTCTGTTATCGGGATTAAAAGCACAGGGAACGATCGCGCCTGAGGTAGCCTTTATGTTAGGGGAACGTTCTCGTGCGGGTGTGGAGTATCCTGTTGGGGGAAGTCGGGCGATTGTGGAGGCGTTGGTGCGCGGGTTAGAACGCTGGGGGGGTGAGTTGCGCCTAAATGCCCATGTTGACCAAATTGTAGTCCAAGGGGGGAAAGCTGTTGGGGTACGATTGCAACGGGGAGAGGTGGTAAACGCCCCGGTGGTGATTTCTAATGCCACAATTTGGGATACCTACAGTCAGTTATTGCGCCCAGAAGATTTACCCAAAGCGTATCGGAAACAGTCTCTAGACACCCCAGCCGTCGAGAGTTTCATGCACCTACATTTAGGGATTCGGGCGGAGGGGTTAGACGGGTTGACGGGACATCATGTTGTGGTTCACGATGGCAATCGAGATATTACCGAACCGGGTAATACTTGCATGATTTCCATTCCTTCAGTGTGGGATGCTAATCTCGCCCCAACGGATCATCATGTAATTCATGCCTATACCTTAGAACCTTACCAGGGTTGGCAACGGGATGATAGATATAAGGAGAAGAAAAAAGCGCGATCGCAATCTTTATTCCGGGCGTTAGAACGGGTTATTCCGGATATTCGAGAACGGATTACTTTAGAACTGATTGGTACGCCACTGACTCATTCCTATTATTTACGTCGCTATCAAGGCACCTATGGTCCTGGGATTCCGGCTGGTAAAGCCATGTTTCCCAGTTGTCACACGCCGATTCCGGGATTGTATCGGGTGGGGGATAGTACAATGCCGGGAATTGGGGTTCCAGCGGTGGCGGGTTCGGGTATTCTTTGCGCTAATACGTTGGTGACACCCTCACAAACCGCTGAGGTATTGGCAGATCTGGGTAAGCAGGGGTAATCGTGCGATCGCTCAATTGACTAACAGTATTCTAAGTAAGCTGTCATGCATTTAAATTAGTATTAGTAGCGAGCAAGATGCAAAGCCTGCGGCATGGCTTCGCTAAAGCCTGCGGCATGGCTTCGCTAAACGCACTACAAGGATTGCGCCATTATTGATATTAAGGTTTAAGTGCCGAACAGCTTAGGTCGGTGTCAATAAAGCTATCTATATTAAGTTATGTAAATAAACCTCAAACCCTTACAAATGACAAATGACGAATGACAAATGACGAATGACGATCACCACCGTTAACTTTAATTGTCCCCACCTACTTATACTAAATGACCTGATGAAATAAAAAACCCAATCAGGAATCCTAAAATTGTGGAGAAAACCACGGAACTGCCTCCCAATTCATAAGCTTCCGGCATCATTGTACTAGCAACCATGGCTAAGATTGCGCCGCCCGAAATAGCCTGTGCGATCGCGACAACGACCTCAGATGTATTATTTTGTAAAAAATAACCCCCAATGGCACATAAACCGCTGAGAATCACCACACCTATCCATAATCCTAAAATCTGACTCGTTTTCGTTCCCGCTTGTTTCATTCCTGTGGCGCTGGATAAGGCTTCGGGAAAATTAGAAATAAATACCGCCAATAAAAAAGACCAGCCCAAATCGCTATTGCCGGAATTCATGCCAATTACCGCCGCTTCTGGGATATTATCAATTAATGTACCCACCAGAATAGCAAACGATGTAGACTGTTTCACTAAATTTTCTAGGGTCATTTGATCGTCCCGGAGTAACAGATCCAGTTCAACTTGATCCATAACCTGCTGTCGCCACCGATCTAAACGATGTTCCACAACCATGCGTGACTCTGTTGCCACTTGGAGTCGTCGGGCTAAGGCGCGACTCAGTGACCAAGCCAGATGGGGCGACCAGGTTAGCATGGTGTTGAAATGTTCCTGGTGTAACTGATACAATTCCATTTGGGTGCGAGCAACCACGGTGGCAGATCGCGGTTCTCCAGTCAGGAGTGCCATCTCACCAAAAACTTCTCCAGGTCCCATCGTACCGAGAACTTTTCTACCCTTGCGGACTTCGGCTTCACCGTCAACAATCATATAGAAATAGTCACCAGGGGTTCCGTCTTCACAGAGTACGTCTCCAGGGTTGGCGTGAATGGGATTGAGAAACAGGGCAACTCGTTGGCGTTCCTTCGGTGGTAGGTTTTGCATCACCTCAATATGGGCGATGCGATTAAGGATATCCGTCACCTGATCAGCACCATGTTCAACCAGGTAGCGGCGACTGGATGCTGGTTTACGCAAGAATCCGCCATGTTGGTCAATATAGGATGTCAGTCCGGTAAATAACATCCCTCCTGCCATAAACCCAATTAACAGGGGGACAAAGCCACTGTGACGATAGACCGGAATCGTGATTTCAAACGCGATCGCAGACAGTAGTGTACCACTGCCAAATGCCATAATCGTCGCAGATAAGTGGCGACTCGGTTGCCAAAAGACTCCCACTGACGCGCCCAAGGCTAAACTAGACGCGCCCAGAATTCCTTGAAAAAAGGCTGCCGTTGGCATAGGTGGCTTACGTTTTTAGGTCAGTTTTCATCCTATCGGAGAAAGGGCATCAAAGGATGTGGGATTGTCTACAAACGTTAAACTGAGGACAGGGGTATAACCAATTGATTTCTCTTTCAGGCATCAGATAACAATGATTGAACTCCTAGCCGTACTTTCGGTAGCAGCAGCAGTAGGAATGAGGATTGCTTTGCCTTTATTGGTGATTGGCTTGTTGCAAAGCGATAACCTCTGGAATGAAATTCCCCTGCTGTCTCGCATTCATCCCTCAGTTTTAGTCGGTATTTTGACCACCTTCTCGTTATTTGAATTATTTGCCTCAAAGAAGCTGCTGGGACAGCGCATCTTGCAAGTTGTCCAACTCTTGTTTAGTCCTGGGGTTGGCGCGATTATGGGTATTGCTGTCGCCCAGTTTGTTAACGCCCCTGTGGAAATTATTTGGATTGCTGGGATAGTTAGTGGGTTATTGGCTTTTGTCCTGCAATTGGTACAAGTTGGCTGGTTTTTTCGCTTACGCGGTTTACCGTTGTGGGTGGTTTTTTGTCAAGATGTTTTGTGTGTGGCGTTGGTTATTTTTGCCTTTGATGCACCTCAACAAGGTGGATTGATTGCCCTGTTGTTGTTGTGGATAGCGATTCGTAGTTCTCAACAATGGCGTCGTTTATATGGTAGGAGTGATCGTTCGCGGCGATATCGGCAGGTTTTGTAGTTTGATTTGGGGTTATATTATATGTTTGGGTATCGGAGTTATTTTTTTTAACGCAGAGGTACGCAGAGGTTAACGCAGAGGTACGCAGAGGACGTTAGAGGATTTAGACAAAATTTTTATAGACTCGGATTTTTATGTAGGGTGGGCAAGTCTTATAAACATTGAAGCTTTTATTCTCGTTTGTTGTTCTTGCCCACCACAGGATAACTATCACGCCTTACTCTATCCAGAATTCTAGAGACTGTTTCAGCGTCAGGAGATTGCAGGCGCTGCAAGATATCTAGGGCTTGCTGTAAGTAGTTGAGGGCGGTTTCAATTTCTCCTTTTTTATCGGCTAGTAGTTGTCCTAGCATGGCTAAGGTTGTGGCTTGATTTTGAACATCACCAATGCGTTGAGTTAAGTCTAAAGATTGCTGTAAAAGGGTGATGGCTTCTTCGACTTCTTCCTGTTGGGCATAGATAAATGCCAGATTGTTTAATGTTGCTGCTTCACCTTGCACATCACCTATGCGCTGTGTAAGGTTTAAGGATTTTTGATAAAGGGTGATTGCTGTATCGATGTCTCCCTGATGGGCGTGGATATACGCCAGTTGGTGTAATATCGCCGCTTCTCCTTTGACATTGCCTATACGCTGTTGGAGTTCTAACGATCGCTGAAAAAGAGCGATCGCTTCTTCTATTTCCTCTGTATAAACATAAGTACCTGCTAAATTGCTTAATGTTGCGGCTTCTCCTTGGACATCGCCTAGACGCCGTTGAATTTCTAACGATTGCTGAAAAAGAGCGATCGCTCGTTTTATTTTACCTTGTTGGACATCGATGGCTGCCAAATTGTTTAATGTCGCGGCTTCTCCTTGTACGTTACCAACTCGCCGTTGGAGTTCTAACGATTGTTTAAAAAGAGCGATCGCTTTTTCTATTTTACCCTGTTGGATGTAAATATTTGCTAAACCATTCAATGTTACGGCTTCTGCTTGGACATCGCCTAGACGCCGTTGAATTTCTAACGATTTCTGAAAAAGAGCGATCGCATCCTGAAATCTTCCCTGATTAAGCTTAATTATTCCTAATTCATGCCAGCTATTTGCCTTGAGGGTTGCTAAATTATCATGATCATTTGCTAATTCTAAGGCTTGTTCCAAATGTTCCCTAGCTTTGGCAACCTCTCCCTGACTAGAATAGGCTTGTCCTAACTGAATCAAAATATTAATGCGTGTTTTAAGATTTGCGCCTGTGTCTGAATAACCTGAAGGGGAATATTCCATTAACAAACGCTGGAGTAAATCAATTCGTTCTTGCTTTTCCGATAATTCCAAACTTCCCAGCATTCTATCTGAACCTATAGTTTGCTGGATCGCCTCATCTCTGGTTAATTGTTCCGTTTCAAAATGAAACACTTTTCTCCCCCACGCCCAAAAATCCGGGGCATATTTCGCCAGTCGAGTTATCGCATAATCGGGTAAAACGAACAAAAGAGGATGAGGTACACTAGCGGTAAAGGCATCGCGCACGAAATTAAGGTCTTGCAGTACGGGCGGATAGTCCCCCGACATACCAATTGATTTCTCTAGACCAATAATAATTAGAACTAATTTTTTAGTCTCATCTCTTGGGATTTTATTTAATTCCTCAACAATCACATCCCGCACAAACCGCAAATTGGGATCAGATAAGTTCAAAACCTCAAACTGAATATCCTGACATTGAGGATGAGTCGTGATAATCTCAATTAAACACTCTCTATCTTTAGCAAAATTAACCTCAACAAAGCCAATGGTTAATTTCTTATCCACAAAATCCACAAACATCACCAGTTCAGCTAATGACTGCTGATTCCGGGCAATAAAGACCTCTCGTTCTGACATCTCTTTAGGGAGTGCTATACTTGGCTTGAGCGAGTTTAAGGGCATCTTTAAATGCATTACTGTGCTTCAAAACAGGATTAATATAATTCCAGAGCTTGACAAAAGCATCATCCAACAACAGATTAATATCCGCTTGTAAGCGACCAATATTTTTTTGCAAGGTTTGGCGAATCGTCTTTTTCTGCTTATCCGCCCCTTTTATTTGCGCTTGTAGCTTTGCCAATAGCTTAGAAATAAACGGGATTTCATAACCTGCTTCCGCTGTAGCACTGACACTCACGGATTTCTCCACCGTTTCCTCAGTTTCTTGGGTGATTTGCTTAAACCAAGACTCAAAATTATGCAGCAATTGCGTATCAAACTTTGCCCCTAATTTATAGAGTTCATCAGCCACCTTTTTAGTAATGATCAGGTATAAATCCGTATAGTCGGCATCATTAATATCCAATTCAGCATCCGCTTCTAAATAAATCACCCGATATTCCGCGTCCCATCGGTGCTGAATCCGTCGCAGTTCGGTACTCTTACCACATCCCCGATGTCCGGTAAATAAAATTGAGCTAAATTCAGCAGGTTCAAGAAAGTCTAAACGGGCGCTAACGCCTTCAATCGCTTCCGTATTCCGTACTGCTGACAAATCCACATAATATCGTTCCACATCTGGACCCAGCAGGGGACCCACATCACAAGCCCGAAAAGCTGCTTTCAGGGTGGTAGCGCGGTTGGGAGGGAGTGAAGTCATTGGGTGAATTGAATTAGAATTACGCCCGGAAATGTAGGGTAGCACCGACGTGCGCCCGATTCAATGGTCAAATCTATTCCACCATTTTAGCTGTGCCACGCCACTAGCTTGAGTCAGTGATATTGATTTTGAGGTAAGGTTAGAAATCAGATGGCAACGGGAGAGCAATAGGCAAAGGACGTTCTGATGAAGCGCATAAATTCGGTAACTTTGGCATTCCTATCGTTAAGTACGGTCGTCTTTTCGACTATCCTATTGTCTGTTGGCGTTATCCAGCCTCAATCCATCGCCCAAGATGCGCTAGTATCTCAAGCGCTGTCTGATTCTGAGGAAGAAGAGTTGGAACAGTTGCGGGAGGAACAGCGTATCCAAGAACAGGTGCAGGCGGAAGCTAATCGTGCCTTTAGTCGCACCACCACCCTGTTTAATGTCCTCCTGGCTGTCTTAGCGCTGCTGTTAATTGCGGCGATTGTTGGCTTATTCCTGTTGCGACGGGCGGTAATTCGTGAGGTGGCGGATTTGGTGCGGGCGCATCTGAATGAATTAACCGACTTGGAAGGGAAGATTAATCAGGCGAATCAACAGGTACAAGCGATTCTGGAACGTACCGAAGATTTAGCCAATGATTTGAATCGAGAAGCCGATGACTTCTATGAAGATATTGGCATGAAGCAGAAGGAGTCATCCCAGCTTCTGAGTGAACTCTCGGACTCCCAACAACAAGCACTGCGGGATTTAAATACCCATATTAAAGACGCCCAAAAAGCCCTTGCCCAAGTTGATAACGAGTTTTCTGATCATTTATCCCAACTGCGTTCTCAGGTGGAATCGGAACAAACGGATACCCTGGAGAACCTGAAACAATTAAGCGCCCAATTTACCCCGGAACTGGCGAAATTGCAACAGGATACCCACACCGAAAAAGATCGGGTGGTGGAAAACCTGAAAAACTCAGAAACCGCGTTTAGTAATCAACTGGCGGAACTGTTTAACCAAGCCCAAAGCCAACGGGATGCAATTCTCCAGAGTTTAGAACAACTGAGTAGTGAATTTGCCCCAGAACTCTCGAAACTGAAACAGGCGACTGAAACGGAAAAAGCAGCAATTATCCAGCGCTTGCAAAAAACAGAAACCGAGTTTGGTAAGCAATTAACCCAATTGCAAAACGAGGCACAAAAACAACGGGATAGGATTCTCCAGAACTTAGAAAAACTCCAGAAGGAGTTTACGCCCCAGCTTGACCAAGTGAAAGGGTCACTGGATGCTCAAAAAGCGACGATTTTACAGAATTTGCAACAGGCGGAAACGGAGTTTAAACAGCAATTAACCCAACTGCAAACCACGACGAAACAAGAACGGGAGAGTATTCTAGAGAATCTGCAACGCCTCGCCTCAGAGTTCTCACCGCAATTGACGGAGATTAAAACCCAAGCCGAACAACGAGCGCAACAGCAGCAAGCGACAGCGTTTGAGGATGTGGAACGGTTACGTAAAGAAGTGACGCGCCAACTGGAACAATCCCAATCGCAAATTCAAGGAGAGATTGATCAAACCTTGGGCAATTTGAAAAAATTGGAACAGGAGGTAACCAGTCAGCTTTCAACAACTCAATCAGGGGTACAAGAAAACCGCGACCAAACCCTGCAACGCTTGAGTCAAATCCAAAGCGAGTTTACCAGCCAATTTTCCCAATTCCAGTCGGCGATTCAAGAGCGCAAAGATCAGGCATTTCAAAGCCTGGAAAAACTGGAGTCTATGTTAACCGATGAGTTGACAGATATCCAATCTGATGCTAAAGGACAAAAAGAGGAAATCCTGCAAAAGTTGGCAGAGATTACGCCAACAGAAATTGCCGAATCCGCCTTATCTGATGTCCTGCAACAAATCCAACCCCTGACGGAACAACTGGAACGATTGAATCAGAATCATCCAGAGTTTTTCTTGAATGTTAAGGATTATATTAATCAGGGGGATAATTTATTTGCCCAAGGTGACTATGAAGAGGCGATCGCACGATATGATCAAGCCTTAGAACTACAACCCGATAACGCGAATCTATGGCATCAGCGCGGTGTCGCCTTGTGGGAATTACAACGCTATCAAGACGCGATCGCATCCTTGGATCGGGGGCTAGAACTCGCCCCAGAAGCCCCGGATACCTGGTACTATCGCGGATTAGCCTTGCGAGAATTACAGCGCTATGAAGGGGCGTTAGTCGCGTTTAATAAGGTGATTCAAATCCAGCCTGATGATTACAAAGCATGGCTAAATCGGGGAATGATGCTAGGGAGATTGAAACGCCGGGAGGATGCGATCGCCTCCTTTGAGCAGGCGTTGGAAATCAAACCCGATTACCATGAAGCCTGGGTGAATCGCGGCGTGGTACTCGGCGCACTCCAACAACATGAAGAAGCCTATAATTCCTTTGACAAAGCCGTGCAAGTGCAACCCGATGATGGCATAGCCTGGTTTAATCGCGGGTTAGCCTTGGCGGTATTGGAACGGTATGAAGAGGCGGTAACCTCGTTTGAGAAGGCGATCGAACTGAAACCGGAGTCTCATAAAGCGTGGACCTATAAAGGTAATATGTTACTCAAGTTGAAACGAGAGCAGGAAGCCTTAGAGAGCTATGATCAGGCATTAGCCATTCAACCCGATTATGCTCCAGCTTTTTATCAGAAAGCCATCGGCTATGCTCACCAACGTCAGGCTCACTTCAGTATCGACAACTTAGAGAAAGCGATCGCCCTGAATCCGGCGTATCGTCAGGAAGCCAGAACGGATTTGGACTTTGACGCGATCGCAGAAGATGATCGCTTCTGGAGGTTGATTGAACAATAAACGATTGAGACATTAAATCAAATGATAATTCAAGCAGAAGAACGACGAATGACGAATGACGAATGACTAAGGACAAAAAAATGACACCCGAACAGATGGATACACCTATTCTGGACAAGCTAATTGAACAACTGAAAACTATGCCTCAAGACTTGCAGTGGCGAGTGCTGGAATTTGCACGCACTATTTCCGGTTCAACAATTCAAGGCGTCCCTGGGCGACAATTACTACGTTTTGCAGGTTCAATTCCACCCGATGATGTTCAGTTGATGCACCAAGCAATAGAACAAGATTGTGAGCAGGTTGACCTTGATGAGTGGTAGATACTTATTAGACACTAACATCATCATTGCGCTCTTTGCTGATAACGTAGCCGTGAGAAACAAGCTGATCCAAGCTGATGAAGTCTTCATTCCCAGTATCGCCGTTGGCGAGTTGTATTATGGTGCTAAGAAATCAGGACGGCAAAAAGACAATTTAGAACGGATTAATGAATTAATCGCCAACAGTACTGTCCTTGGATGTGATACACAAACGGCTCGTTACTACGGGGAGGTCAAAAACAAGTTACGTCTTAAAGGGCGTCCTTTACCTGAAAACGATATTTGGATTGCCGCACTTACTCTCCAATATAACTTGACATTAGCAACACGCGATCGTCACTTTCAGGACATCGAAAATCTACTAACTGTTGCTTGGTAAGTCCTTAACCCCTTACAAAGGACATAGCTTGCGCTCTTCGAGTATGATCAATAACCAATGACAAAACAATGACACCCGAACAAAAACAAGAAATCACCGAACTACGCGCCCGCAACTTAACCCCGAAACAAATTGCTCGCAAGTTAGGATTACGGGCGGCTGAAGTTACCACCTATATCAAAGAACAGGCGGAGGAAAAAACACTTGCCCGTGTCGCATCGGGAGAACTAGATCCCGTTGTCGAATGCTTTGTCAACGCCAACTGTGCGGACTATTATCTCCACGAAAACCCTGATCCAATCGAAGAAACCGAGGCAAATATTGACCGAGGGTTAGCCTTAGTCTGTATTACCCGCAAAGCCAAGTATGACCGATTCACCGTTTGTACTTACCTACTAGATGTATGGTGTCTCGGCGTCAAAGATACCATGGGTCCGCGTCAACTGAATTCAGTTGAATATAAACAGATGCTAGACTACGCCTATCAAGGCTTTCCCGAAGGTTCTCAAAAAATTACCCTTGAACAAGCCCAATCCTTAGTTTATAGTGCAGTAGAGTATGCTGACCAATTAGGCTTTAAACCCCATCAAGATTTTCAGCAATCGCGATTTCATTTAGGCAAGTGGAGTGGTCAACCCAAAATTCAAATGGGTCGCAATGGTAAACCCTTTTATATTAGTGGTCCCTACGATAACCCAGAAACGATTATCAACATCTTGCGAAAAAATGTCGGTGAAGGAAACTTTGACTACATGACCCAGTTATTTGATGATTCTGATGAATCTGGTTCATTCACTGACTCGTTGTTAACTGAAACCTTGTTAAAGGAGCTTTTATAAAGCCTATTTTAATTAGAATGACACTGAATTGAAAGTTTGTAGTAAGCGCTTTAGCGCTTCTGACACGCTTCGTACCTACAATGACCAATGACCAATGACAATCCCCACCTGCATAAAACGTGAACCATTACTTTGCCACAGTCGCCCGTGGATTAGAACCCATTGCGGCGCAAGAACTTGAACGCCTAGGGGCGCAGGAGGTGCATCCGGATTTTACGGGGGTGCATTTTCAGGGGGATACGGCGTTAATGTATCGGGTGAATCTCTGGGCGAGAACGATTTTTCGGGTACTGGTTGTTTTAGCCGAATTTCCTTGTGCGAATGCGAAACAGCTTTATCAGGGAGTACAAACTATCCCCTGGGCGCAATACCTGAAACCCCAGCAAACCTTGGCTGTGAATGCAACTGGAAAGACGAAACAGCTTAATCATAGCCATTTTACCGCCCTGCAAGTCAAGAATGCGATCGTTGATCAACAACGCAGTCAGTTTGGGAAGCGGTCGAGTGTTAATATAGACAAGCCTGACTTGTTAGTTAATGTTCATCTTCATCAAAATCGATGTATTCTCAGTTTAGATAGTTCAGGAACCAGTTTACATCGACGCGGATATCGCTCTGCTATGGGACTTGCGCCTCTGAAAGAAACCTTGGCGGCTGCTTTGTTAGAATTAGCAGAATGGCATCCCCAGTTACCGTTAGTAGACCCGATGTGTGGTTCTGGAACGATACCTTTAGAAGCTAGTTTAATCAGTTTAAATATTGCGCCAGGATTGTTTCGAGAACAGTTTGGATTTGAGCGTTGGTTAGACTTTAATCCCACCCTTTGGCAACACCTGCTCAACCAGGCAAAAGCTTGTCAGCACAAGGAATTGGCTGCACCCATTATCGGATGCGATCGCGCGGCGGATATCCTCAGCCAAGCCCGGAGTAATGCCCAGGATTGTGGCATTTTTGACCCGATTAATTTTGTTCAAAAAGACCTTACCCAACTCGAACCTCCAGCAGGTAGCGGCATAATTATCTGTAATCCGCCTTACGGAGAACGGTTAGGCAATGTTCAGGAATTGGGAGAGTTATATAAGTTACTCGGTGATATTTTTAAACAACGGTTTAAAGGCTGGACGGCATTTATTTTAACCGGGAATAAGCAGTTGGCAAAGCGAGTCGGATTGAAAGCATCGCGCCGAATTCCGGTGTATAACGGGTCTATTCCTTGCACGTTTTTAAAGTATGAATTGTATTAATTTAAGATAACGAGTCTGAGGCAAGATTGGATTAAGGGCGCAAGGATGGTGCCCCTACATTTTCGGGGAACTTATCGATGTCGAATAGATCGAATGATTAAACCGATGGGAAGTGCGATCGCAACGGCAATGATAATATGAATCAGGACGTTCAAACCATTGTAGGTGGTACATTTCACCACACCTGCACTGGGACATACAGGTGTATCAGAGTTGGTTTGATTCTGGATCAAGGTTTGGATGGGTTGGGAATCGACTTGGGAGGATATCCCACTCACGGCTAATCCGGTTCCGACTACGGCTATCCACAGTTCTAGGTTTTGCAGCTTCTGGTCTAAAGTGCGTTGGCGAAGCCTGTTCCTTCAGAACGTATCGCGTTCTGCTTGATCTAAGTCTACGATACCTCGCACGGTTTCTAGCATTTGTCCGAATAAGTCTTGTCCGGGTGATAGATAATTGATGTCGGTTTGGATTTGCTGTTTCCAGATGTGGCTTGCTTTGAGGAAATCGCCCCAGAATTGAGGGATATTGCCAAATTGGGCAAGTTTCTGTTGCTTGGTGTCAAAGTTGGTGAGATTGGTTTCCATCGCTGTATGATGGGCGCGTAAGTCACGCAAGCATCGGGCGTAGTCGAGGGCGGTGTGGGGGATTTGGTTGAGCAGGTTTTTTAGGGCGTCGAG
>NZ_JAVJNP010000052.1:0-40340 GCF_040217205.1 Coleofasciculus sp. A1-SPW-01
GACTCGCTGTGAGTCACCTAGATGATTATCATTCTCATTCACGTATTCATTCTCAATAAGCCTGTCAATAACTTACATTCTTTTTGAGGGGAAGAGGGGTGAAACGCTTTTCCTGTCAAGCTTTTGAGCTGCTTGTCACCCCTTCAGGAGTAAGACTCTGGGGAAGAAAAAAGTAAGTGTTGGCTCGGCTCCTCAAGCCTAGAACAGGCTTTCCGATACCAAATATTCAACTAAATCGAATTGACAGGTTTGTCGAAGTTATATAACTGTCGATAGGCTTGAGGAAGCCAGTCAGGATAGACAGTACAATCTCTCTCTTTTAAAACGAGATACAGAATGCCACTTCCAGGATTTCGATTAGCTTTGATTCGGGTTAGAGCAATGTAGAGAGTATTCCACTCCTGTTGAAGTTCTTCTAGAGATTGTTGGGAGTGGGTAAAGGGGATCTCCTCTGGATAGAGGAGGAAAACGACTTCAGCTTCTGCACCTTTAGCACTGTGAATACTGAGTAAGTGAATGGATGTAGACTTCTTGGAGTTGAAAATTTGATTAATCGTTGTTTGCCACTTTTGCAGCGTGGCAGGTTTGTAAGTATCGTAAAGGGTGCGGATACTTTCTATAGCAATCCTAAATTGATTGTGGCAATTTTCAAAACTGAAACCCTTGCTATACCTTGATTTCAAGCCGTCTACTTGTTGCATCCTATTTAGGATTGCTATATAAAGTCGGCAAATTCTGCTAGTCGGGTTGGAGCATCTGGAGACTGTTCGAGAAAATGACGAGTTTTGGCGGCGTAAACGTCCAGTTTGTGTTCAAAAGTTAGGGGATTATATGGCTTTTCGGCGATGCGCTTTATTTCTTTGAACAAATAATCTCCGGCTTTTTCGTCTTTTATAGTGGCAGTTTTTCCGGTGGCAATAATTCGGATAGCGCTTTGAATGAGAGTCGAGTTTTTCCGGCTTACTATTAAATAGGTGAGAGTGGAGTCGGTGAAGCATTTTAATAAGTCAGCGCTGGAAATAATTCGGATTTCCCCTTGAGGAGCATTCGGGTGAGCTTGGATAGGGATGTGTGGGAATATATCTCTGACGAGTTGGAGGTGAAGCTGACCGCAGCGGTAATTGAGGGGACTCTCAAATACTTGGCAATTGAAGCGAGACATAATCTTTGCCAGTCCATCAGTTAAACACCCTCGAAAATGGTATACTGATTGATTAGGATCACCAACGGCAATCAAGAAAGATTGGGATGGGGTGATTAGAAGTTGCAGCAGAGAAAGCTGAAGGTTATCAACATCTTGAGCTTCGTCTATGAGGATAACTTTGAGGCGATTTTTTAATCTCGCGATCGCACCTTTAAAAAACGGAATCTCCTGGCATTTCCAGGGAATCCAGACCATATCAGTTTTGTCAATTTGGTTTCTAAATAGAGCCTCTTCTTCCCCTCTGTCTAAGCAGTCTTTCGCCGCTTGAGCGACTCGATGGAGGTCAGTAACTGATAGGTTGTAAGTTTGGTTGAGGGTTTGGATATTTTCTGGGTTGGGTTGGTAGGCGTATAGGCGTAAGAGTTCCAACAGTTTGATAAAGGCTTTCTCATTAAGAATCGCCGGATAGTCCGAATTGGCAACGAGTCGTCCTAATCCGCCAACATTCCCGGTAATCCAGCCTAACTTAGAGGCAATAGTTTCATATTTGTAGGGGTTAACCTTGGCAGTACTGACATTCAAAGCCTCCCTGTATATAGAATAAGCTAAAGAATGAATAGTTCGGACAGTTCGACCCCACTTTGTCCCCAATTTTGATTGGATAGACTTCCTTAAATCGTCTTTATTTTTAGTCCCAAAAACTAGGACAACCATCTCTTCCGGCTGAAGCCCCTGCTTCTGAATCGTTTCAGCAATTAGAGTAATCAGTGTGGATTTTCCCGTTCCGGCTAAAGCGATGACACCGATTCCTGATTTAATGGGTAGAATTAAGTTTTGGGAGACAGCGTTAAGGATACAGGTTTGATAAGGTGATGGGGTTAGCTTTTGCAGCATGATTTGATAAAGATGAATTCAACAACTATTGCTAGAAAATACGGCATATTCGGGACTGACTGATGATGTCTTTTTCACACCCGCTACCCGCCAACGTCCTGTGTGAGGATAAAAATCCACTTTCGGCTTATTTTCCTCGCGAAATAGCATCGTAACTTTCTGTTGACCAGCCCATTTAAAGGGAATTTGAGCGGATTCGATTATCGCTGTATTTTGTTGATACCATTGAGCATGGCGTTCTTGTCTAATTTGGCGGAGAATATTGTCGCTCATGAGTACTACTCTAAAAATCTCTAATCGTGTAGGCGCGTTTTGGAAAGCAGTCGCTCACCCATTACCGATGGGTTTTGAGCCAAGCTAACTGTTGACCAATTCCTAACCCTTGCAGAGGAATACTGAAAATTCGGGAAGAAAGACTTGGACTATCGTCGAGTTGGGAACCGAGTGGTGGACAATTCCAGATGTCCATCCCCAGGGGATTTTGATTTTGTAATGCTGTTCTTGTCAGGTTGGGGCGAAGCAGATAAACTGGGAAATCTCGAACAAAACGAAAGGGGTTAAATTGCCTGTTGAGGTCACTTTTTCATCGCATTTTTGATACCAAGCGTAGGTCGTTGGAGGTAAAATTGGCAGGGAAAAGCCTTGGGAGTAGAGCATTGGGTTGAGAGTATCTATTTGTCAGTCCAACAGTTTCCTAAGAGACGTTCTGGACATTCATCCTCAGAAACCGGAATATCCTTAATGACTATTCTCATCGCCCGTTCCATCGCCATTTGCACAGCACTAGCTATTTCAACACCAAATTCTTCTTTACCAAAAATGTCCGCTTCATCATGACAGCAATTACCCACCCAAGCTTCCCATTCAGGATGAGCATCAAAAGCCGCTACACAGTACGCCAAAAAGGTTTTAATAATATCAGCTTCACACATTGTCCAGTAAGCCGCATTAGCATCTGGACTTTTCACTGAAACCAACGTAGAATATAGACCATTCGGCTTTTTCCATTTGCCCTCTATCTTCGGCTCCCTACCATCTTCAACGTTTTGCCGCCATTTAGGGAGAAACACACCGCGACCCGTTAGACAACGGACATAGCCCAAACCGAATTTACTACGCGATTGTATTAGATGAATCCCTAACACCGATGGCAAATTATGATTCGCTTTTTCAACAATAGAGTGCTGAAAAGAAGCCAGAACCTTATAAGTTTGCCTCCAAGCTTTAATCGAATTTTTCGCACTCTCATCCGATAAAACAATTCCAGATTTAGTCCGGATTGTCTTTTGCAACGTGCGCCATCCTTGCAGATTCTGCGACCCATAGTGAACCGACTTAGACATAGCTCGTAAACGAGAAGCCTGTCCATAATTAACGTGGTGTTTATCTAACGTCCATCGCCTAATATTCTCTTCGGTCCAATCCGACCCCATACCCTCCAACTGGGATAATTTCTCAGCAATTGTGCAAAAAATATCCCCGTGAGGGCTATTAAATCGGGCAATTAACTCCGGGTCAAGTGACGCTTGAGTTGCCACTCTAGCATGAAGCTTAGACGCATCACACCAAACACCAATACATCCTGAATGAGTGCGGAATACCGAGCGAATAGGTGGCAAATTGTAGGGCGTTAACTCAGGAGGAAATGTAGTCGGTGAAGGAGGATTCTGTAAATTCGGTTCAGAACAGCTACTGCGACCAAATCCCTTGCGATTGATTTGGGTATACTTTCCTCTAACAAAGCCATTTCTTACTTGAGCCTGAATAGAATGTAGATAATCAACATAGGTTTTAGTTGTCTTGATAACGCTAATTAAACGTACTTCGGGAATCCCCCAGAACTTACTTAAATCATCAACATTAGCTGATTTGAGCGTAACCCGAAACCTTCTATTGATCAGAGCAATTAACTTCTTCGGTGAATAAAGATGAGGAAGACACTCAGAAAACGTTCCACCCAGTTGCTCCACCAACGATTGATAAGCTGCCTCGTAAGCAACAGTGACATCAGCCAACACCCCTTCATCCACAGGCATCCCGTAGTGAGACATTTGAGCAAAAGCCGGTGACGCGGCACACTCGATTAAATAGCTAGTCCAAACCCCAATTTCTTTGAGCCGAGGCTCTAATAAATCATGTACCTTAATCGTAATAGAAGCATCATTGGCGGCATAATTGAATTGATTATTACTCAATTGCCCATTGCCTAAATCCCCCCAACCCCAGTCAGAGGTTTGTCGGGATTTATCGATAGAGATTCCCAGTCGCAAACAAACACTTTCTAAACTGTGGGGTTTCCCGTGCTGTTTTAACAACCAAGGGTCTAGTCCAGCCCAGTAAACTTGGGACATAAGTTTAGTATCTCGGAGGTTACGGATGGGAAAATTATACTTAGCCAACATCCATCGCTGCTCAAAATCTAGGGAATGTCCAACCACTTCAACCTGGGGATTCGCTAATCGTTCTTGAAGCGTTGTCCAGAACCCCAGAGACTCTAATTTCTGATGAATACGTGAGCGTTCTTTTGCCGTCCAACCCAAATCTATTACTATTACTTGGACAGCAGGTTGTTCTATAGCTATCTGAATTAAGCGAATCTCTCCCGTTTCCGGTGCAATTGCTGGAGTGGATGCCCGATAAAAAGTTTCTAGGTCAAATCCAAATCGGGGAGATTGTTGAAAAAGACCTATTGCCTGATTCAATCCTTGGTTCTCTAGACCGATTATATTATCTTGCCGTGAAGCTTCAGGAAAAAGATTCAATTTATACTGGTAGAATTGAGTCATGCTGAATTGAGTCGTAAAAAAAATCAGCCCCCAGTTATGGAGGCTATTGGGTAATTAAGCCGCAGACTTCCCGATAACAAAAGCGTCAATTCGAGTTGGTTTGTTAGCTTTAGAGAATCGGGTGTAGAGTTTCAGCCGGAATTCTTGACCGAGATTAACGGGTATCCCATCAATCTCCGTGAACGTTCCCAGAACCTTACCCGATGTATCCCGGGCAACCAGATAGTTACCAAAGCGCGAATCCGAATCCACCTTAACTTGGAGTGTTTCCCCCTTGAATAAGGTGTCGGGATAGTCAGAACCCTTAAGTCCAATCAGCTTGAAGGTGTGAATAGGTGGGTTGTCTAGGACATCGAGGATAAAGGGCAGTCCAACCAAGAAGACGAGGGCGGTGGAACGTTTCGTGGTATTATTACGGTGCTGGACTTGCCACAAGGCGGCAATAACCTGGCGACGTTGTTGCTGTGTTTTACAGTTATCCAACAGGCTTCTGTATTTGTCAGTTACTCCCTTAAGATTCTCATCAATTTTGTCCTGTACCGTGCGTGGGACTCTTTGATTACGTTCTTTGTAGGGTTTAGCCGGAGCAACAGCCCTTTGCACATCCTGGGCGAACTCTTCGACCCGTCGTTGTGCCGCTACAAGCCAGGAGTTAGGCACTTTGTCAGGAAACAAGTTGATGAAAGTTCGCAAGTTCGCCATCCGGAACTGAGGCGGGATGAACAGTTGGTTGACCTCGCCTACAAGTTGAGAGATGGTATCTGTAGCCCCTTCGTTGACCGGTAGCGGCGTCTTCACATAGACATCGCGGTTCCTGTAGTGTGACAGCCAGGGGACGCGGTTGTATCCCATCGCTTTTTGGGCGTTTGAGATCACAGTTGGGTCTGCTTTGGCGGCGTGTTTGAGGCTATCGACCTCAATTTGCAGTTGTTGAGCTAATTCCTCTACAATATCGGAGCGACCTATGGCATTGGCTTTGGCAATCAGGTAGGAGATGAGTCCCACATTGTTGCTCATTGCCCGAACAGTAATCTCCGCTAAACTGCCATCCAGGATTTCCTTGTCTTTGGTCAGTTGTGGTGCTTGAGCAAAGGTCTTAATCGCAGCCGCCACGTTGGGAAGCCTTTGGGCTGGTTTCCAACAGACCAAGTCTCCATCACAGTCACCCCCAATTTCACGCCACGTTTTCTCTGATGCCGCAATAATCCCATCAAAGTTCTGCCAGCGGTCAAGGGCGCGGTTGACCCAGACTTTCCAATCATAGCGCCAGCGCATGGGATAGCGGAAGCCCACTATCTCTGTGCCATCAGGAATGCCAGGAATACAGACTTCCCCGTCTTCGAGTTGCTCGTCGGGCATAGTCATGCTGGTGTTAAACTTAAGGCTTCCCCCCGTTGCCAGTCCCACGAGGTACTCGCGCATCAATTCCAGGGTGTGCTTGACGACTCGCGGGTGGGTGGTCAGGATACTATGGGTGTCATGGTGGAGAATTTGTAGCAGTTCGGGCGTGGAAGTGCCGGAGACTTTAGCCGTTAAGAATTCTAACAGATGCGTGCGATCGCTACTTAATTCATTGAGTTCCCGCACAGCTTTGAGCGTGTCGGGTACAATATCACGCTTAACGGCGTCCCACGGTAAGAACTGGATACAAGAATAGCTGCTGTTAGCGCTTCCCCAGCGTTTGCCCGGATTCCGGGGCGCCAGTTGAACCACGCCAAAGACCAGGGCTTTGGGCGCTCTGATGCCATTGCGTCCGGGGTTATTACCCTTGAAGCAGGAGCGAGGGATAACCAAGGATACTCCATTCGGGTCACTGTCTAAGGAAGGCAGGTAGGCAATAGTACCTTTAGTGAGCCAACATTTGTCGGGGTCTACAGCACGGAATTGGAACGGCACATAGGCTTGCAGTCCCAGAGTCTTAAACAAGAGTGCCGATGCCTTGGCGTGGCAATCCCCCGTTCTGAATTTACCATCCTCGACGATACGGATTCTCAGCGTCAGGGTAGTAATTAGCTGACATTCCGTCGTCAAGTTACTACCATAATTAGCCGCCGCCCGATTGCTTCCCAGTAAGCGTAGAAAATGGTCGGGAGTTGAGTCCTCTTCAGATTGGGCAAATATCGCCCGACCCAAGCGGCGGGAGTTCGTTGCACCAGAAAGTTTGAAGGTTTCCCACCCCTTCTCCAGACTCGCGATCGCGCCGGGACTATCCTCTTTTTCAATAAATCCTGACACGTCGCCGATGGCGAATTTAGCATCGGGATATAAATACTGGAGTAGGGTATTATAGTACACAACTTCAGTTGGCAGATAGTCTTGTTGGTATAAGTCGTATACGGGAAGTTTGAGAACATTTTCGCTCATAATTTATACCGTGAGAGTGTAATCGCTTCCATACGAGCGATAGCGAGCAAAGACTTTCTAGGAAAAACCCCAATGCATCTAGCTGACACAGCCGCAACCAGCCAGAACAGAGCAGAAGGGTTACTTCATCAGATTAGGGATGAGGTTCCAGAACCCCTCTGCCTTCGGACTTCTGCCTTCTTGTACTAGCTGTAGGGTGTGGGAAAAAGTCTTAATTTTTCAACCCGTAATTTGCACAGGCATTAATAAATACGTGAGATTTTGTCCCCCTAATGGGGTAAGAATAGCCGGGGAATGGGTCTCATTAATTTGCAGTCGGATATCAGAAGTTTTGGTAACTTTTAGACCCTCAATGAGATACTGGCTGTTGAAGGCAATTTCTAGGTCTTTCCCGGAAATTTGTGCGGGAATCACTTCCTGACCCGTGCCATTTTCTGTGGCGGTTGTCAGGAGAACGTGTTGGTTCTTTTTGTCAAGGGTCAATCGGATCACTTTGTTCTTAGGATCAGCTAATATGGCAATCCGTTCCAGGGCTTTTAGTAGCTGACGTTTTTCGACCGTAATGTGATTTTTGAATTTTTTAGGAATCAAGGCGCGGTATTCTGGATATTGCCCTTCTAAAGTACGGCTAGTCAAATAGGCTGATTGAGCATCAAAGATCACTTGACCTTGGCAGTAATAGAGGGCAATTGGATTTTCTGGCTTGGAGGTGGAAAGTATCCGGTCTAACTCAGTGAGGGTTTTGGTGGGAATCGTCAGTTGGGTTGGTTCCGCTTGTGCCTCATCAGTGGTTTCCGTCTCCGTCACCTGAGTCGCCGTCTGCGCTACCGCAAGTCGATGACCATCAGTTGCCGCAAATTCCAGAGAATCGGGTTGTACGGTAAGGTGAACGCCACACAGAACCTGTTTGGCTTCGTCCGTGCTAGTGGCAACCAAGGAACTTTGCACTCCCTCGCTTAACGATGACGTAGGAATTTGAAGGGAATGTCCCCCATTAATAGCAGGCAGTTGGGGAAAGTCTTCCGGGTTTGTGCCTTTGAATTGGTATCGTCCGCTAGCGTGGGTTAGGGTAATCATCCAACTGGGGTCAGCATCTTCTGTTTCCTGGGGTTCAGGTTGTACCGAAACTGTAATGTCTCCCTCGGGCAGATGGGACACGATATCCTGGAAAAGTTTAGCTGGGATAGTAACCTGACCTCCCGTTTCAATGTGAGCCAGGAAACGGGTTTTGATTCCCAAGCTGAGGTTAAACGCTGTTAAGTGTATCTGTTGCGTGTCTGAGCAAGCAGATAGGAGTATATTACCTAAAATGGGGTGAGAGGGTCGAGATGGAACCGCACGACAGGAGAGAGAAAGGTGAGTTTGTAGGTCAACAGAGGAGCAAGTTAGTTTCATTGTTTTTCTAATAGGTAAGCAGAGTCAGGAGACGGGTGGTAAAATAATCCGAGGGTAGTCCTTGTTTGATTTCACCTTCGAGATTAAATAGCGCGATCGCACTTTTGATCAGCCATGAGGTTGAGAGTCCTTGAATGTCCTGCTTGAGGAAGTACAAGCGGTTAGGGTTATAAACACCTGTAGCAGTTGTTAAATTTTTGTCGCTGCGGATTCCAGCCTTTAATGCCGCTTTAAGTTTTAACCAAGTCCGAATGAAGGTTAGCAGGGTGGCTGTAATTTTGAGGGGGGGTTCTCCCACCGAAAGTAACTGTTGGCTTAGTTGGTTCACTTGCAGAACGTCTTTGTGTTTGAGGGCGTTGGCAAGTTCTAGGGTTGAATGGTTGAGGTTAGGGATTAGCTGTTTGATTTCACCAAAGGTGAGAGTTTCCTCACCGCGACAGGTGGCTAATTTTTCCAGTTCTTGAGTCGTGCGAGCGCTGTTAGAACCTGTAGCGCTGGCAATGTAGGTAGCAACGGCTAGAGGTAGGTTGACTCCCAGAGTGCGTGATTCTTGCTGAACGTTAGTCGCCAGTTCATTGATTTTCCAGGAAGGCGTACAATTAAATTGTTTGACAGTTGTTGCACGTTTGATGAGTTGGCCGATGCGAGTCCGGGTGTCGAGTGGAGTAATCAGAACAACAGTTGAGGGTGTATTTAGAGACAGCAGGGTGTTGAGCAATTCAAAGTGGTTTGCTGTAATTTTGCCTCGAATAACTAGAAGCTTTTCTTGACCGTATAAAGGCAGAGTCTGGGCGTACATCAGGGCGGCTTCTAGTTGGTCAAAGGAGAAGTTATTAACATTGAAAATTGCCCAAATTGGATCTAAATTATGCTTCTGTTGTTGGATGAACTGCGTGATTCGATAGGTATCATTTCCTGTGAGAGTGAAAGCTTTCATAGAGACTAGTAAGGTAAGCTATTCGGTATTTAGATGGGGATACTTCAATCCCAAGGAAGGCAACAGGGAATACACAATAGAAATGCGTTAGGGTCAATCCCTTGTCAGGTAAGCTTTTTTCTTCACTATTCCTCATTCCCTATTCCCTATTCCCGCAACGCGATAGCGCTATAGCTTAAGAAAGGTGGGGAATAGTGAACTCAATTCCCCCTCTCTTTTACGGCAAGTGTCATTCCTTTCCTAAACAAGGATAGGCAAGTTGCAGCAGGCAAATTTCCAGCCCGATTAAAGGGTTAGAGGATTGTTGAATGCTTAACGCTGCGGCTTCTAGGGTTAGGAGCCGATGGTGTATTTCTGGGATGGAGACAAGCTGGGATAGAGATTCGATGGAAGACAGGTCAATCAGGCTGGCGAAGGGAACTTTACCTTGTTTGAGAGAATTAGTGTCTTGGGAAAGTTGAAACACCAGCAAGTCTCGGTGAATGGCGAGGAGTTCTTTGACTAAGTGAACGGGTTCTACTCCCTCATCGTTGAGTTGGTTAGACAGCGCCATCAGATTGTGAAGTCTTTGGGGTGTATCCTGGAAAATAGAAACACAAAGGTCTACTAAGGAATCAGCCGGAATACTGCCAATGACGTCCCGGACATGGTGAGGTTCAATCTTACCATTCGTACTCATCGCCAGTTGCTCTAACAGTTGTACCGAATCTCTCATACCTCCTTGAGAATGCTGAGCAATTAGCCGGAGAGCTTCAGGGTTAGCCGAGATTTTCTCATTTAGAGTTATTTGGCTTAATCGTTCTGTGATATCTTGGGTGGAGAGACGGCGGAATTGGAAATGTTGACAGCGACTGATAATAGTATCTAAGAGTTTTTCAGATTCAGTTGTTGCCAGAATGAAAATAGTATTGGGAAGTCGGTCTTCAAATAGCTTGAGAGCCGCATTTTGGGCAGAGCGGCTCAACATTTGGCACTCATCTAGATAGATGATACGGTAGCGATTAGTTGTTGACAGTTTGCTGTAATTAATCAGTTCCCTGATATCATCGACACCATTGTTACTGGCGGCATCCAGTTCTCGGACATCCAAGTTACTGCCTGAACAGATGCTGCGGCAGCTCAAACAGGTGCCACAGGGGGTGAGGGTTGGTTGGCTCGATGATAGGCAGTTAAGAGATTTGGCGAAAATTCGGGCGGTGGAGGTTTTCCCTGTTCCTCGTGGACCATCGAATAGGAAGACGTTGGGTAGGTTTCCCGTTTTGAGTTCGTTGGTTAGGGTTCTGACAATTAGGGGTTGACCAACTAGCTCAGATAGGTTTTGAGGGCGGTATTTTAGATGCCAAGGTTGGTAGGATTGTTGAGATGTCATCGTTATGTAGCGTTTGAATCTTCGTGTTTTCAAGGCAGTCGCCGGGAATAGTTAAATCTAATGGCTGGAGGAAAGTAAAGATGAATGAACCCAAGACGAAGAAGACGAAGAAGACAAAAAAGAAAAGAATATTCAGACAATCCAAGAAGTTACAGGAACTCATTGTAATACTTTTGCAAGATTCTCCCATGAGTTGGCTGGCTTTGTTAAGGAAAGTGCGCCAGACTGCCCCCTATTGGTCACGAAAATTGAAACCCGATTCTCCTACGGTTAAGTTTAATGTGGAGGCTTTGCTGCAAAAAGGAATCATTACTCAGGATGACCAAGGCGTTTATCATGCAACAAAAACCTGGTAAAGCTGGTTAGAATGTCGGTCTAGTAACTACACCGCATCAAGTGCAGATTTGCTTCCCCCTGAATTTTTCTCAAGTTTTCAATTAATTCCCACACCTTAGTTAACCTTAGCCGTTATCGGATAAAACCAACCCGGCTCTGTGCGGAGTCTAAACATGCGATCGCCTTTGTGTTGTACAGGGCGATCTTGCTTCATCCATCTCATCTTGCCCCTCCCAAGAAGTGCATAAGCTCCAAACCGCTAGACGTACTAACGAGAGTGAAAGGGTTTTTGGTGATGCAATCAAACGATGAAAAACATCCTCAGTTGTTTAGGAATTGCCACAGTTATACTGTGTGCTGGACTGTACGCTTTTCAAGGAACGGCGACTAACCGACAGCCGAAAACAACTCCCACTATCGCCGCGCCCTCGTTACAACCCAACCAAACGGCGACTCCAACCCCCATCAGTACCAATCAACCCAAACCAACTCCCTCACCTTTAGCGATCGCTCCCACCTCTGGCACTCAATTATATTACCAGCGACGGGCATCGCTAAAGGCGGGGAAAATTTACACACACCCCAAACATCTCATCGAGCCTCCTGAAACCGGAAAACTCCCCAAACCCACTCACCAACAGTGGAAAAATCTCCTCGCCCAAGAAGCCCAAGCCGTTGTCAAAGGACAGGGTGACAACCGTCTAGCCCTTTTAGTCGGCGATTCCCTGAGTCTGTGGTTCCCTCCAGACTATCTACCCGAAGGATACTTGTGGCTCAATCAGAGTATTTCCGGTGAAAATTCCACTCAAATCCTCAACCGACTCTCTATCTTTGCCCACACTGAACCCGATATTATCTATGTCATGGCGGGAACAAACGACCTACGCCAAGGGGTCAGCGACGAACAAATTCTCAATACTATCCATCAAATTCTGTATCGCCTGCGCCAAACTCACCCCCAAGCTCAAATTATCGTCCAGTCGATTCTACCCACTCGAGTAAGTATTCAATCAAGCGATCGCATTCACCACCTCAATGAACAAATCGCCGCGATCGCCGTTCAACAACAAGCCAACTACCTCAATCTCTATGCACTATTTCTCGGTCGTGACAATCAACTGCGACCGGAATTAACCACTGATGGCATTCATTTAACCCCTCTAGCTTACCGGATTTGGCAGCAGGAACTGTATTATACAGCCATCTTAAGCCATCCTTAAGATCAAGGGAACAACGGTGAGCTACTCAAGGAACATCTGCACCGGAGGTTGGCGGGGATTAACCTGAGTGGAGCAAATATGTTTACCAATTCATTGGATAGCGATCGCCTTTTATTTTTATCAATCTGTACCGGAGTAACGCCCGATTAAACGCTATTTAAATAGCAATCAAAATCCCGCTGCTGGAAGCAAACAAAAACCACCTTCTCAATCGCAGAATTTCTCTGTAAAAATGTTCTGACTTGCGAGCAGGCAATTCGGGATGCCCAATCACTTGGAAAGCCCAGAAACCCTGTACTAATCGCTGGGAAGGCAATGGTTTTAATCGAGTATTGCTCTGCCAACGTTAGACAGTTCTGATAACATAGAGCTAGCATCCGATCCTCTCCCTGATGACCCCCCTGCCAGGCTGGACCGGCTGTATGGATCACCCATCGAGCTGGCAGATTATAGCCACGGGTAATCTTCGCCTCACCCGTCTTACAACCGTGGAGCTGTTCACATTCTTTCTTTAGCCCCGATCCAGCCGCCCGGTGAATTGCCGCATCAACACCACCACTACCCGACAGATAATTATCCGTAGCATTAACAATCGCATCAACCCGTTGCTTCGTAATATCCCCCTGAATCACCTCAATTCGACCCCGCAGATCATCGGGTAAATTCTGCCCCCGATAGCGTTGACTCCGCTGCACTTGATAGTCATGATAAGTAGACTGGCTCATACTGCGGCGACTTCTATGAGACTGGTAAGTAGACATTTTGCGGAATTGTTGCACCCGTCGTGACTGAAGATCCCGATCCAAATCAATTAACGCGATCGCCTCTTGTTCCATCAAAGGGGATGCCGGGGCGGCTAACACTTGTTTCCGGGCGGTTTGTAGCAATTGGCTCGCGGTTGTATAGTCTCCCTCATCCACTTTTTGCACCGCTTCCTTCTTAGCACGTGCTGCACTCATCAGCACCACCTGTTGCTGCACCTCTGGATTCAGGGGACATTCAGCCAAAGCAGCCGCCGCGACGACGGGCAGTTGAAACATCTGCCGTATCCGTTGTCGTTCCTTCTGTTCGGGTTCATCCCAACTTAAACGGAAATTGCAGAGGTTGGCACTGTCGGTTGCTCTCATGGGTGGCACCTTGAGCCGCACCACAACCACAAAAGGGTTACCCTTGACCAAATTGGGTAACTTGAACTCACCCTGAGGGGAGACATCCAAATCATTAAAGACATCAACCACGTCCACATCTGCTTGTGGTTCAATCCCTAGGCGCACCTCCCGCCCCATGGTTGCCATTAAGCCGTGCAGTTCAGTTTGGAAAATCTCTGGCAGTTGTTCAGGAGTGTCAATGTAATAGTAATTCCCATCCCCACTATTCGCCATCACCTCCAGCAAATCTTCGTTGTAATCATCCCCAACCCCCATTGTGGTGGTACTCACACCCTGTTGTGCCAATCCATAGACATCAGAGGCGATCGCGTCAGCATTGGTTTGCCCTTTGTTGGCTAGTCCATCTGAGAGCAAAATCACCCGATTCAATCCCTCAGGATTCAAATATTGACTCACTTGCTTACCGCCCTCAACCCAGCCATCATGGAGGGCGGTCATGTTTCTGGGGTGAATCCATTCGATCTGACGGGTAATGTAATTCTTTTCCGTGGCGAGGGTACTGGGGATCAGGGTTTCGACGATATCATCATAAATCGTTACACTCACGCGATCGCTCCCCAGGAGTTGCTGCACCGCATAACACGCCGCTTGACGGGCATAAGCGATTTTCTTCCCTGCCATCGAACCGGAACGGTCAATCACTAAACCCAGATTAAGTTCGGGTCGTTTTAGGTTAGCCTCTGGCTGTGGCGGAACAATTTTAACCAGTACATCTAGGGTTGTCAGAGCCTCTGTACTCACCGCATCGCGCAGGGGAACAAATTCAATCTGTGGGGCGTTCATGGGATGTTACCTTATTGTTTAAAGGGGACATCAAGCCGGATCAGGGAAACATATCCTTGAATTATAAACTCTAATTAGAACCAATTGTTGAGAGCCACTCTAACCAATAGCTAGAAATCATTCACAATCTCTTCAAAGGAGAGTTCGCTCATGTCACACAAATTTGAGTCAGGATTTTTTGTCCATCAAGCCGCTTGGCATAAACTTGGCACCGTCTTGCAAAATCCGCCAACGACTGAACAAGCGATTGTTGAAGCCGGATTGAATTGGCGAGTCATTGAAGAACCCTTATATCAGGTTGAAGGGAATTCTTCAGAGATTATTCTCAAGAAAAAGCTGCGGCGCGATCGCGATCAGGCGTTTCTCGGTATCGTCAACCATGACTACACCCCCCTGCAAAACGAAGAAGCCTTTCGCTGGTTTGACCCCCTCCTCTCGAGAGGCGGCGTGCAGTTAGAAGCCGCAGGTAGTCTCAAAGGTGGAAAACGCATTTGGATTCTCGCCAAACTCATCAATACTGAAGCCGAGATCATCAGTGGCGATATCGTTCGTCCCTATCTGCTGCTTCACAACTCTCATGATGGTTCAACAGCCGTTTGGCTGCAGTTCACCCCGGTTCGCGTTGTCTGTTGGAATACCCTCAATGGTGCTGCACGCTTCCGTTTCGGCGATTTATGGCAAAAGAAAGCCATCTGCATTCCTCACTCTTTGAGCCTTACCGAACAACTCGAACATATCCATAACATCCTCGACCTAACCCAGAAAGAATTCCAGTACAGCGTCGAGGAATACCAAGCCATGGCACATAAGGAACTCACAACTGAGTTACTCGCCGACTACATAGGACGAGTCTTGGGTACAACACAACCAACCTTACACCCAGCCTGGTCACAACTCGTGGCTAACTTTGAGAGCGGACGGGGGAACCAAGGTCAAACACTCTGGGATGCTTACAACAGCATTACTGAATGGCTAGATCATCAGCGAGAAGCACTCGCCGACGCTCGTCTGTTTTCAACCTGGTTTGGCTCTGGCGCTCGCCTACGCACAAAGGCTCATCAGGTCGCCTTAGCCATGCTCAATGATGCTCCAGATGCACACCCATCTGCCTCTCATACTCTCTCCTATCGCTCTACCCAGAGTGCCAGCACTTTGGCTTAATAATATCCTACACCCGTACAAATGATTGGCTTGTTGTCAGCACCAATGATGAACTGGAACAGACAGCAAGCCCTTTATTTTTTTGATTAATTTGATTAATTTGATTAAGATGAAAGCCAACAGCATTTATGTTCTCAGCACTCCTCATGCTGAATAGAAAGAGGAGCGCTGAACCAATTAGAGACCGGACAGGCGGTTAGCATAACACCATGCATTTTTTGCTCTTTCCAAGCATCCCAAATTTGGCATCAGGGTTGGTTGCACAGCGTACCTAACTCAGTTCCGTTTGTAATATATCATACTACATTTACCGAAGCCGTGTCAACCCGCTTGACTCAAATACTCAGGTTTAGCAAAAAGTGAAGCATAGACCACTTGCCCGGATTCTTCCACAAACTGACCCGCAAAATTCTTACCCAGCGCCGTTTTCAAGCGGAAGTCACAGAACCGTTCTTCCTCTTGGACATTGAACGTTTCCACTGGAGTTTGGGCTAACCCATAGCGGACTTGCTCCTGTTTCTCTAGACGGCTTTGATGCAGGTGCTGACGCAACTGTGTCAACGTATGAGCCGCAAAGGGGATAGGCTGAGGAGCCTTGTCCTTAAGCCGCATTTGTTCAACATACATTGCCGCCACACCGTAGCAGAAGCACACCAGAGGCATCCATAGTTCTCGGAAATAAGCCACACTGGGTGCAATTTCAACTCCAACTAACTTATCTTGAGTCAACAGCCCCACCCACAAGGGGATGGGGCTTGTAACTAGGCGAGAGTAATCTCGCCCGAAACATATGGCGCATTGACTGACGCCTGCTCTTGCGTCCCGTTCTGGGTAGAAGAGAGAATATAGTCATCACGGACATTTCTAGCTGCATTAAGGTCAGCGTGAGTTCGATGACCGCAGTTCTTACAACAGAAGCGAGACTTTTTGCGATTCGTCCGCTTGATGTGTTTGCAGACATTGCACTTCTGGGATGTGTAGCGAGGGTCTTGATGTACTACTCGCTTCCCTAATGCTTCTGCCTTATAGCTCAAGAACTGTTCTTGCTGATAGAATGCCCAATTTCCCAGCCATTTATTCATCTTCTTGCCCCTCGCCAGAGTGCGAATACTGGACAAGTCTTCAAGTACAAAGACCACTACACCTGGCTGGTTGGCTAACTTCTTGCTTACACAATGATTCGTGTCCTTCATGAACCGCTTCTCGTGTCCCGACATCGCTTTTAAACGACGTTTAGCGCTACGAGTGCCTTTTTGTTGGAGCTTACGACGATTGTGTAAGTAACGTCTTTGTACACCTCTGATTTTGGATGAACTGAAAAATTGACCGTCAGAGGTAACAGCTTGATGATACAAACCTCGGTCAATTCCAAGGATAACTCCTTTCACCTGTGGAACGTCGGCTGCTTCAAATACCAATCTTACCCAAAACTGCTTAGTGTTTTTGGTATAGGTTAAAGTTGCTCCACAAAAATCCCAGGTTTCAAATATTTCCTTGAAATAATCAGGAACATTCAAGATTAGACTAACACGCTTGCCGATACAACTAAGTGTTAACTGTTGACCTCTTAAAGTCATGGTTCGCTTGTCGTAACGTAAGCCTGATGTTGGTTTCTTCTTGGGGACTCGTTTAAATTTAGTGGCTTTAATTGCCTCTAGTGCGTTATCCCTGACAGTCTGTAACAAAGCAGAAGGCACACTTGGATGCTGCAACCTAAGTAGGTGATACAGCTCCTTGTGTGCCTTATTTTTGTTGTATGAACTGTTAGTCAAAGCCCAATCAACGTGTGCATTAAAAATTTCAGCACACTCACTCATGAGTGGTAGAAACCGCTCACTTGGAAGATTGACTGGGATGCTAACAGTTCTTTTCATGTCAGTCTTTTTGGTTGTAGACTGAGTATATCACAAACTTTATATGTTTAGTTGATATACGTTAATTCAATGAAAATACTATAAAAAACAATGCCCCAGTCTGACCATTGAGTAATTCAAAGCGGCTTTGATATTGAGTCAAATACGCCCGTTGGCGAGTAATAATCTGTTCGAGATGACCCCGCTGTTGCAAGCCAAACTGCTGGTTCAGGTGACTAATATCATTCCAGAGTTTGCTGTAACTCTTTTTACCGCGCAATTGCAACGCAGCAAAGCGCAACGGTAAGGGGAGGATGAAAAACCACTGCTGTTGCTCTTCCAAATAGCCACCTTGGGATTGTTGCACACAGCAGGCATCGGAAAACATCAGATGCTGACCGACAGCGATGAAAGCCGAACGGCACAGAGCATGATTTTGAGCTTGGTCTTGGATATAACCGATATGCAGTGGCACAATCGCCAAACCTTCCTTCCCCGGTTCGGTTTGAGCCGAAGCTGGGTTGGCAAGTTCTACACTGCCGTAGCCCGTAACTCTAGATAACTTGAGACCCGAAAGCGGACTGGTAAATTTGTCGTTTTGATCTAATCCAAATAATGGCACAACAGTCATCGCGCCGGATTGCTGGGGACTCCCGAATTCGTAGGGAGATAGGTCAAATCCACGCGGAATTAATTGGTGTTTTTTGTCCTTTGTCATTGGTCACTGGTTAACTCATTGTTTAATCCCTCGCACTCTTTCCAATTTTTTGAGCAGAAATTCCCGCAAACAGGGTTCACTCAAGGAGGGGTTGGCTTGGGAGAATAGGGACATGAGCAAGGATTCAAAGTCATCTTGATGCCAAAACTCCAACTGAGGCAGCACAGGAGTCGGTTGTCGCCAGCTTAGGTCATCTTTGTTCGTGAACTTGCTGTGGCAGAACACAACTGGGGTTTCAATGCCTAACTGGGGTAAGGTTGCTGCTACTCTGGCTAAGTCACCCGAGTAATGATTTTCGTAGCCATCAGAGATAATGGCGACGACATCCGGTTGATTCTCCAGCGCATCGACTAAAGCGCTAGCCAGGTCAGTGTTACCGTTGGGTTGGGGAATAGAACCGCTACCGCCAACAGCATAGATTTGCCGATTTGAGCAGCATTGCTCCAACACCAGCTTCAATGCCACAGACTGGGAAATGCAGCAATATTCACGACTGCCATATCCTTGGGTTGAGGCTGAAGCATCCAGGATTATCGCTAGCTTCCCCTTAAACTGGGGGAGGGAGTTGGCGGCGTCTGTAACATAACGCTCAAGAGCTGGTTGCAGTGCCGTCGATGTGCCACCTCGATACAGGTGAACCAAAGTAGCAGAAATATCGCCCCGATTCGTGGCTGTAACCGTGGTGGGACGCTCCTTGGGTTCGGGGTAAGGAGTATGCACAAGCTGATACTCACTATTCCCTAAGTGTGGGCTACCCTTTTTGTACAGTTGAGGCACAATCTGTTTGACTAATTCTGGATTTTGGGCAAACCGCAGCAGAGAACGATGCAGATAAGCCGAATCTGCTATCTCTGGCGTCGAAAGCATCTTGGCACAGCCTCTAGCTGTATTTTTTCCCAGTGCATGTTCTAAGGAATCCACTAATGCTCTGCGACGGCAGTTTGCCATAGAAAGCAATTGAGGATGGTTAAAAATGTAGGCAAGAATCGCTCTTGTTGTATGTTTATGATTCGCACGGACTCGGCGCAGTGCCAGAAACACAGTCAAGATGTGGTCAGCCGGGAGACTTTTTAGCAAAAAATCGGTGACTCTTGAGAGCGTGCGACGAACTTCTGGGGCTATACCGCAACGGGAGGCTTGGAGTAACTGGAATAAGATACGCACTCGCTGCCAAGGTTGCACCGCGTCGGCAAGGCTGAAGAGGGCGTAGAGTTCTGGATACTGCTGATAGGCAGATTGGTGCAACATGGCGTCACTCCATTGGGGGGGTGCGCCATTGCGCCGCAGCATGAAAGGAGAGTCGCGGGTGAGCAGGTGTTGGTAGAACCTGCTGAGCGTGGGTGGATTGGCGTACATTTTGCCACCTCAAACGTCAACCTGTAGAGATGGTGCAGGCAACGTCTCTACAACATCTCCGTTATACTACATAAATAATACAAAAGCAATACGAGAGCCGAACAAGACTTGCTTGGGAATGTGCGCCATGGCGCACAAATTCTCTTTACCCACCAGCGCCAAATTCATCGATAGGCGAAAACGGATTCTCCCTTTTCCTGCTACCCTAATTCCTAAAGCCTGTCACCTTCATCAGTGCTGATGCCTTACTCCAAAGACCCAATCATTGTCACCGTCGCTGAGGCGCTCAACCAGCAAACTGTAGACTATCTCAGAAGGCTCCTGCCACACCTGCCAACAACCGAACGACCAACCCGCAAAGCCGAACTGGTTGACCTAATTCAGCGCTATTTGAAAGGAAAAGAACTCAAAGCGCTGTGGGAAAAACTTGACCCACTCCAACAAACTGCTGTATCAGAAGTGGTTTATTCACTGGATTCACACTTTGATGCGGCTCAGTTTCAGGCAAAGTATGGGCAGTTGCCCAATTGGGGGGCGGTTAATGCCTATGGCACCCTGCAAAACCCTTCCAGGTTGGGACTATTTTTCTTCGACTATCTGATGCCAGAAGACTTGCAGAAACGCTTGTCTGCTTTCGTGCCACCTCCAGCTCAAGCTAAGCTGAAAACAGAGGATGAGATTCCCAAAACTATCCAGCAAGAACAACCCGTCATTGACTACAACAGTAGAACATTTAAAACCCAAGTTGTCGATGTTTCTGTTGAGCAGCGGTTGATGGAAAGAGCCGCACAGCAAGACTTATTAGCGGTGCTGCGGCTGATTGATACGGGTAAGGTCTCTGTAAGCGATAAAACTCGCTTTCCTTCTACGGCTACCTTGAAAACCATTACAGCGATACTTTCTGGTGGAGATTATTACACCGATCCCCCTCCAGAAGAGGATAACTTTTATGACCAACCCATTGGCTTTATCCGTGCCTTTGCTTGGTCGATGCTCGTGCAAGCAGGCGGTTTAGCCGAGTTGTCCGGCAAAAAACTGCGTTTAACCAAAGCGGGTCAAAAAGCCCTCACTCTTGCTCCTCCAAAAACCCTACACACCCTCTGGCAGAAATGGCGTAAAACTAAACTTTTGGATGAATTCAGGCGTATTGATCAGATTAAAGGGCAAACGGGTAAAGGGAAAAGAAGCTTAACCGCTGTGGTGGGACGGCGGGAGGCGATTACAATGGCACTATACGCTTGTCCCGTCAATCATTGGATTCAGGTGGATGAATTTTTTCGCTACATCCAGGCAAGCGATTATGATTTTGAAGTCACCCGCAACCCTTGGGATCTCTATATTTGTGAAGCTGGCTACGGCAGTTTAGGTTATCTGGGGTATCACGACTGGAGTATGTTGCAAGGCAGGTATGTACTCTGCCTATTATTTGAATATGCTGCCACGTTAGGTATGGTTGATGTGGCGTACATTTCTCCACGGGAGGCTCGTTCTGACTATTGCAACAATTGGGGAACCGATGACCTAGAGTTCTTGAGCCGCTACGATGGGTTGCTGTATTTCCGCTTGACTCCCCTTGGCGCTTACTGTTTAGAACTAACGGATCATTACACCCCAGCCTCTCCAGAGGTTCAACCCGTTTTGCGAGTCTTACCCAATCTGGAAATAGCGGCAATGGGAGAATCCCTGACAGCGGCTGATGTGCTGCTACTGGAGTTGTATACCCAGAAGGTTTCTGATGCGGTGTGGCGTTTAGAGCCAACGAAATTACTCAAAGCCGTCGCAGAAGGTTACAGACTCCAAGAGTTAGAAGACTTCTTAGTGGCACGCAGTCCGGAACCTTTACCCCAAACCGTTGAACAATTTTTAGCCGATGTCAAGTCCCGGACAGGGAGTTTGCAGGATTTAGGAACAGCCCGTTTAATTGAATGTAATGATCCGGCAATCGCCCTCTTAATTGCCAATGATTCCCGCACCAAAAAGTATTGTTTCTTGGCAGGGGAACGCCGTTTAGTGGTGCCACTTGAATCGGAAACTCGGTTTCACCGTGCTTTGCAGAAGCTAGGTTATAGTGTGCCAAAGCCTTAAACTCTTCTACCTTCTGCCTTAGATTCTTCTGCCTTTAAATGTCCTACAACCCCGAAAATGCCCTCATTGTCCAGAGCGATCGCACCATTCTCTTAGAGGTTCACTCCCCTAAGGCTGATGGGGCTAGAGTTGCCATCGCTCCCTTTGCGGAACTGATCAAAAGCCCAGAACACATCCACACCTACCGCCTTACCCCCTTGAGTATTTGGAATGCTCGCGCCGCCGGATTAGCAGTGGAAGGGATGCTCACCGCACTCCATCACTATTCCAAGTACCCTGTTCCCGAAGCAGTAATTCAGGAAATCCGGACTCTGGGAGAGCGTTACGGACTCACCCGCATTGAGCGAAAAGACGATCCTTTCTTTCTTGAGCTTAACGTTGCTGACCCGCCTTTGGCAGAACTCTTAATCCGGGAAAAATCGGTTGCCCCTTTCCTAGAAAAGCGCCTTTCCCCCGTCTCCTTTCACCTTAACCCTAGCTTTCGCGGACTACTCAAAAAAGCCTTAGTTGATCTGGGCTATCCGGCTGAAGACTTAGCCGGATACGTTACAGGTGACACCTTACCCCTGCAATTACGTTCTCAAACTCGCAGTGGTCAACCGTTCCAAGTCCGCCCCTACCAACAACAAGCCGCCGAAGCCTTCTATCAATCCGGTTACGTCCAAGGGGGAAGTGGCATCATTTGCCTTCCTTGCGGCGCAGGAAAAACCATTGTCGGTATGGCAGCTATGGCAGCCGTTGGCGAACATACCTTAATCCTAACCACCAGCTTAACCTCCGTGAGACAATGGCGTCGAGAACTCCTCGATAAAACCGACTTACCCCCTGACGCCATTGCCGAATACAGTGGCGAGGTTAAATCCACCGCACCCGTCACCCTCTCCACCTATCAAATTCTCACCTATCGTCCTAACCAAGCAGCTGATTTTCCTCACTTCTCCCTCTTTAACGCCCGTTCCTGGGGGCTGATTATCTATGATGAAGTCCACCTGCTCCCAGCCCCTGTCTTCCGCATCACCGCTGAACTCCAAGCCAGAAGGCGTTTGGGACTCACTGCCACTCTGATTCGAGAAGATGGACGGGAGGGAGATGTTTTTGCGCTCATTGGTCCCAAGCGTTACGACGTACCTTGGCGTGAATTGGAAACTCAAGGATTCATCGCCACAGCCTGTTGTACAGAAATTCGCATCCCCCAGGATAGTGAGCAGCAAATGCACTATGCGGTTACTCCTCGTCGCCAGCAGTTCCGAGTGGCGGCAGAAAATCCCCGCAAAGTTGAGGTGGTTCAGCATTTGCTCCAACAAGCAGCCGACCACAAAATCCTGATTATTGGGGAGTATCTTTCTCAGCTCAAACACTTAGCCAAGGTGACAGCCTTTCCCCTCATTGTCGGTTCAACCTCCCAAACGAAACGGGAAGAACTCTATTCCTTGTTTCGCAGAGGCGAATTAAAAGGATTAGTCCTCTCAAGAGTCGGTAACTTTGCCCTTGATTTACCCGATGCGGACGTGTTAATTCAAGTCTCAGGAAAATATGGCTCCCGACAGGAAGAAGCCCAGCGCTTGGGACGGATTCTGCGCCCTAAAAACGATGGCAGAGTGGCGCGTTTCTATACCCTAGTTTCCCGGCGGACTTGTGAAGAAGATTTTGCCCGTCACCGACAGTTATTTTTGACGGAGCAAGGTTATGGCTATGAGATAGAGATTCTCTCTTGATTCCATTGCTTGTTGGACTATCGGACTAGAGTAGGTCGTCTCTAAAAACTATTTTGTATCTTATTTTACCGTTTTCTAGGGGTTTCAACTGACGAATCCCACGTTATAATCTATGATGCAAGGGTAGGAGTATGTCAAACTACAATGTCAACTCTACTTGCAACCCTAATAAGCAATCATCAAGGATAAGAATATCTATGACCATTTCCGGGATTAAGCCGTTATCCCTAGCAACTGGTGTAGCAATTATTGCTGGGGGAACTATCGGGATAAGTTCTGCACAAGCTACCCAGTTTAATTTTCAATTTTCGTTCAACGACCAAGCAACCGGGACTCCAGTTAGTGGTAACTTTATCTTCGATGACTCAATCGAGCCCATCGTGACACCAAATGGGAGTTTATATAGCAACGCTAGTCAATCATTCAGGATCAGCGTAGGAGATGAGGTTTTTGCCGGATTATCCAACTCAATTGTCGTAGCCAATGATTTCCAGATGCTGCCTGCACCGACTTTATTTGATGTGATCATCTTTGATAATTTGGCTGATTTCAATCCCCAAAATCCAGCTAATAACACGTTTTTAGGACTTTTTATTTATCCAGCCGATACATTGCCATCTGAGGATTTGCCCTCTACTCTTAGACAGACAGCATTTGCCACCATCACAACACCGACCGGGGTAACTCTAGTTGGGGAGGAAGCTTTCACGTCTGTCACTGCTGTACCCGAACCGACTACAATTTTCGGTTTGCTAGTCGTTGGGGCGTTGGGGGTAACTTCTGTAGTGAAGAAAACATTGTTTAAATAGGGACACATATAAAGTCTGGATAGGATTTGAAAAACTTAACTCCAAGCAAAATGATTGCATTTTCGCTGATTTCTGAAACCTTATTGGAGAGTGGGGAGAGCGATCGCTCTCCCAAATGTTAAGAAAGATGTGGGTAATGCATAGCTGTGACTTGAGCGGGAGAGAATAGCCTAGGATTGGCTACCTCTTCCAGCAAGCTGCATCTATTGCGTTGACGGAACCGGGCGATAGGTTGCCAACTCCATGGTAAAGCTAGCCTGACCCGAACAAAGCGATCGCACTGCCGTTTTAACCGCAAATTGTGCATAGTAACCATCAGCACGTCGCACTAATCGAACCGCAGCAAAACTAAACTCTTTCGCCAATACGCGGCAATATTTATTAAGGTCATACTTATCAACACCTTCATTATCCATCCAGTATCGCAAGCATTTGTTTCGGACAAACTGCGCTGTCCGAATTGCCTCATCAATAGCTGCATATTGAGCAGGTTTAGCTTTTACCTTGAACTCAAAAACTATCATGCCGGATCTACAATCTATACTGACAACAATAGTTTCTGCGATCGCACGGATACAAACCAACAGAGGGAAAAATGAGGGAAGACACTAGAACCCTTCCCGTCTTTGGCTTAAGTCTGCTTTTGTCCTATACTCAAGGGGGGGAAACCGCCCAACACTGACTTGCGGTTAGAGGGACAGATTGTCACCCAG
Source organism: Coleofasciculus sp. A1-SPW-01 (assembly GCF_040217205.1). Lineage (NCBI taxonomy): Bacteria > Bacillati > Cyanobacteriota > Cyanophyceae > Coleofasciculales > Coleofasciculaceae > Coleofasciculus > Coleofasciculus sp. A1-SPW-01. The sequence goes on from NZ_JAVJNP010000052.1 coordinate 24,808, forward strand.
GTGAGGCGATGGGGAGTCAACGGGGTGGGATGCCCATAAGAACGAGGGTTTGACGATTAAGGGCAAGGGCGATCGCCTAGTCTCTGTCTCCATCTTTCCAACTCCCTCGGTGTTGAAGTGTACTCGTTTTTATTATATCCAAATTATTGATGAAAGATTGTGAATTTATTGAGTTGCTTAATCGGGCTAACAGGAGACTGAAAAGTGATAAGACGAGGGTGACAATTATTATTAAAGGCAATCGATTATATTTGCGGGCAACACTTCCCCCGCGTCCAATGAGTAATAAGTCTTTTCCTCATCAACAAGAGATTGCTTTGGGAGTTTATGCCACGGTTGACGGGCTTTCTATGGCGGAAAAAGAAGCCCGTAAAGTGGGTTTTCGGCTTGAGAGTGGGGAATTTTCTTGGAAGCCTTATTTGCGCCATCGCCTGACGGGAACCCTGCCTTATAAAACAGTTGGGGATTGGGTTGGTGCGCTAAAAATGGATTATTTTATGCGGCGAGCTAAAACGCCTCAATCTCTGACGACTTGGGAAACGAATTACAATGAGGTGTTTAAGCGCCTGCCTGGTGACCAACCGTTGACCGAACTAATCCTCAAAAAGGCTATTGCCGCGACGCCGCCAGATACTCGCACCCGTCAGAAGACTTGTTTGGCGTTGGATAAGTTAGCCAAAATAGCGAGTGTTGATTTTGATGCCAAGCGGTTTGCCGGAAACTACTCTCCGACTAAAGTGTCTCCCCGCTCTTTACCGAGTGATCTGGTGATTGTTGAGTGGTACTATCGCCTGTCTAACCCCGCTTGGCGCTGGGCTTATGGGATGCTGGCGACCTACGGATTGCGCCCCCATGAGTTGTTTTATCTGGATTTAGAAGAGTTTTCCCAGGGTGGGGGAGTGTTGAGGGTTTTGGCGGGGAAAACGGGGGCTAGGCGAGTCTGGCCCCTGCATCCGGAGTGGGTGGAGGAGTTTAGCTTGAGTGAGGTTAAACTACCTGCTTGTCACGGGAAGACCAACCGCGATTTGGGGAACAGAGTGACTCGGTATTTCCGGCGTCAGGAGATGCCGTTTCGCCCTTATGATTTGCGCCACTGTTGGGCGATTCGGAGTATGCAGTATGGTCTGGAAATTGGGCTGGCGGCGCAACAAATGGGACATTCGGCGACGATTCATAGTCAAACGTATCATGCGTGGTTGGCTGACCAACACCATCAGCTAGCTTTTGAGCGGTTGTTGGCTAAACCTGACCGACCTAGACCGCCGCAAGTTAAGTTAGAGGAGGATTTGACCGATTTTTGAAGGAAAATACTGAGCGGTTAAATCCTCTTCACTCGAAATGGTGTTTTTTGCAGTTTTCGGCAAACGGATTGGCAGGATTGTGTCATAGATGAATCCAAAAACGGCAAGCAATTTGGTAAATTTCGGTAATGGGCGACTGCTTTAAGACTCCTAGTATGGACTTGAAACGCTTTTACAGCGCTTTTCACGTTTATGGAATAGAAAATTGTATCGGTTGGTTTTTGGGCGCAATCATCGTCTGTAGTCTACTAACTTGAAAACTGCTGTAAGCCTTAAGCAATGTGCTGTAAGCCAAAAAGTACAGCTAACCGTACTGGTATACAATTAGGTGAAGCTTTTCGTCTTCTTGTTCCTGCTATCCCGCTTACGCGAGGAGTCAGTGCTGCGCTCTCTCTACTCGGGTCTGAATCCACTAATTTAAGCAAATTGATGATCCCAAAATGGTTAATGTTTCCTATTTTATTGTTTTAGAGAGCGTAGTTTCGATTGCTGGTGTACTCATCTGTGTGGGACTATTCCTATCCTACTCTAGGGCGCGACGAGCTTTGCGATGGTGGGAACGCAGGCGAGGGTTTCAACTGTATTGCGAAACTGAGCGAATTCGTAATGGGTTGTTGCAAGAGTCATTGGCGATGCGTCGCAGCTTAGAGTTATGGCTGGGAGATAGTCATGAGATTTCTTTGGAGCATGTCCGAGACTGGTTAAAGGGGATTGAAAAGTTCCATCATTCTCTGGGACAATTGAGCGATCGCCTATCGCCTCCTTTTGTTGAGGAAAGTTTGCCCCTAGCTGTACAGTACTTGCTCGAACTGTGGCAAACTTACAATCCTCACCTTAACATTCAGATGGAACTGCCGGGGGATTGGCAGGATGAGTCTCCTGAGTGCTCTCGAGTGATTTTAATCGCCTTAGATGAGTTACTGCGAATTACGTTATCTCAAGGAGGTACATCCCGTTGGAGCAATGACACCGACACCAAAGGCGTACTCAGAGGGTTTCAACAATGCCAAACTGAAAAAATTGGTATGCTTCCCTCAGAGGTGTTCACTCAACTATCGATTTATGTCCGCTTACAGAAACAGGGGAAGTTCGGTGATATTAGAGTTCAACTCTCTTATCCTAATGAATCAACAGTGGTCTGTCCATCAAGTCTCAAAGATTTGGACTATCTTAAGGAAGCTTTTCACTTTGTCACCGGCGGACAGTGCTTTTATAAGAGAAAGGAGTTGATGGTAACGTGGCACTTCCGTTGGCAATCACCCCAACCTCAGCTCCCAAAATTAACCCTAGACTGCGATGGATTTGAATATGAGTCTAAAATCACCAAAGCTAGTCAAGTCAAAAATTCTCGTGGTTGATGATCACGAAGCTGTCTTGGATGGAACTGTGAATATGCTGACAAAGCAGTACCCAGAAGCCGATGTGATCACCGCTCAAACCGCACGAGGCGCTCAACAACAAGTGGAGGGCGCTCAACCTGATTTGGCGATTCTGGATCTTTCTATTCCAGAGCAACCTGGAGACATGGCGCGAACGGAGACAGGGATTCAACTGGTGAGAACGTTGATGGAGCAGTATCCCACCCTAAATATTGTAGTTCAAAGCGCTCATGTCCGCTCACTGGTGCGTCTCAAACCTGCAATCTCGACTCATGAAGGGGGTTTTACGATTGTAGACAAAAGTCTGCCGCTTAAGGAAATGTTAACTAAGGTTGATTGGGCGCTTCAGGGAGTGGTTTACACGCCCAGGGAAATGCGAACGGGGTTGGAAGTTAAGCCGGAATGGTTGGAACTGCTGACCCTAGCTTTTCAAGAAGGATTACAGGATAAGGCGATCGCTCAGCAGATGAATATTGCTGAACGAACTGTGCGTCATTATTGGACGAAGGTTCAAGACGCTTTGGGCGTTTATCCGGAACCGGGGAAAAATATTCGGATTCAAACCCAGATGCGTGCTAAGGAGGAGGGTTTAATTGATTAGTTATTGGTCATTAGTCATTAGTCATTAGTCATTTGCTCCCCAGACGCGCCATGGCGCGTCTCTACATGCTCCCTAATTCCCTATTCCCTGTTCCTTGTGCAGCGTAACCTTTGGCGAAACATTCAAGCTGAACTTGCCATCTGGCGGGTTGGGGCTTTGCCAGGATTGATTATTATTGGACTGGTCATGCTGGCTCGTCTGATGGGTTCGCTACAATTTTTGGAATGGGTGGTGCTGGATAATTTTCTGCGGCTGCGTCCAGCTGAACCTATGGATGAACGAATTGTAATTGTCGGGATTGATGAAGGTGATATCCAGCAGATAGGAACGTATCCTATTCCTGATCAAGATATTGCTGAACTCCTGAGACTATTGCAGAAGTATCAGCCGAATGTCATTGGTCTTGATATCTTTAGAGACTTACCCGTTGAGCCCGGTCATGCTAAATTGGTTGAAGTATTTAGAGAGAGCAAAAACTTAATTGCGATTGAGAAAGCGTTGCGCGATCGCGAGGGGTTTACTGTTAGTCCACCACCCGATTTGCCCCCTGATCAAGCTGGATTTGCTGATGCGGTTCTGGATAGGGATGGTTATCTCAGACGCAGCCTGCTTCGCATTTCTACTCCCCAGGGAGAGCGTAAATTGTCTCTGACGCTACGTCTGGCTCAAACCTATTTATCGAGTCAAGGAATTCCCCTAGAACAGGGAATTCATGACCCCAATGCTATCCGGTTTGGTTCCACTGAACTGACTCGGTTTCAACCCAATTCTGGGGGATATGTGAGAGCCGATGCTGGCGGAAATCAGATTTTGCTCAATTTTCGCAGTGGTCGAGAACCGTTTAGAGTGCTCTCACTTAATGATATCAAAAGTGGACATGTTGATCCCAACTGGATTCGCGATCGCATTGTCTTAGTTGGGATAACGGCTGCTAGTGTCAAGGATATCGTAAATTCGGCGGCGATTACGGGTGTTAACCCCAAACTGGTTTATGGGGCGGAAATTCAAGCTCATGCGGTGAGTCAAATTATTAGTGCTGTTCTGGATGGGCGTCCCTTTTTGCAGGTTTGGTCAGATGGATGGGAATATTTGTGGATTTTTGTCTGGGGGTTTTTAGGTATTAGTCTGGGGCGGCTATTTCAATCCCCTTTCAAGATTCTGATGGGATTGGGGATGGCTAGTGTGGGATTAATCGGTAGTTGTTATTTCGGGTTGATTTTAGGGTGGTGGATTCCCCTTGTCCCGGCAATTCTTCCTCTTGTTTTTAATGGTGCTGGACTCACTGCTGGGTTATTCTATCGACATCAACAGGATTTGCGGTTACGGCTGCAAGAGCGGCAATTTATTATTGATCATACGTTTGATACGATTCATAATGGACCGTTGCAAAGACTGGCGAGGATTTTAAGCACGGCTCAAGAAAACCATTTATATTCTGAATTGTTGTTATCTGAACTGAAACAGTTAAACCAAGAGATTCGCACAGTCTATGAATCCGTTCGCCGAGAAACGTTAACCCAAGGGGAACATATTTATCTGGGCGGTAATTTAGAATTAGATTTACAGACGCCAATTCATGAGATTCTTTATCAAGTTTACGATAATACGATAACTCGTGATTTTCCTTGTTTTAAAACAATTAAGGTTAAAATTAATAAATTTGAACCTCTAGAAAGTCGATATTTAAGCCTCGACCAAAAGCGGGGGTTGTGCCGATTTTTAGAAGAAGCGTTGTGTAATGTAGGGAAATACGCTGTCGGGGTGACTCGTCTGAGTGTAATTTGTACTCAAGAAAACGGTGATAATGTTCTTCGCATTATCGATAATGGAGTGGGTTTAGAGGCATTATCTGATAACTTAGATCAATCTCGAGGTCGGGGAACGCAGCAGGCAAAAAATCTGGCTCGACAACTGCGAGGAACGTTTCGGCGGTTTCCTAATTCTCCCAAAGGAACCGTTTGTGAATTAACTTGGTCTGTGGCAAAAGCGTGGTTCTGGTAATGTTCAGTAAGTCATACCCCTTGAGTTCAAACAAAGATACATAACCTGTTGAGTGTTATTCGTCAAAATAATTTTAAAAAGGTCATTGATAAAGGTTTTAGCCCTATTTATTTAACGTATAGCAACTGCTATAGCGGTTAGGACACATCTTATGGTAGAGACGTTCCGCCGGAACGTCTGATACCAAATCCGGGTTAGCTACCCCCGTTATAACCTAGTCCGCGCAGGCGGACTTTGTTTGTGTAGCAGCGATTTCAATCGCCGTGGAAAAAGGGGGTGATAAAGGCGGATTTGGTATGAAATAACAGTTCGTTGTCCTAATCGATGTGTCTACTGCTATAACTTAATATCAGTTGTCAACTTTTCCTGAACTTTCCTGAACATTTCCTGAACATTTCCTGAACTTTTATCGATAAGATTATCCTAGATTGGGGTAACGTTGTTTTAGACGTAGCCTGCTACGTCTGAAACAGCCGTGTAGCTTATCCTGTCCGGTCAAACACTCTGAATAAAAATGCCTGAAACAATAGGGTTTAAAGCATTGCAATTTTGGGTAATCTTTAGGACAGGACAGGCTATGTAGTTTTCAGCCAGGACAATAACGGGAACTTGTGAGCAAACCATCCCAATTCTGTAATCAGGTTTACACTTATAGGCATGAGATGCTCAATTTCTGGATTGTATGCTGTAAATAAAGCGTTAAATAACTAAGACAATTATGCAACTTTTATGGCGGCTAACAAAACAATTTAATGGTAAACTCGTAATCGGTGCTGTTCTCAGTTTATCTTTGGTAATAGGTGGTGTAGCGTTCGCTGATGATAAAAACGGAGAGGGCGCACCTGATCCAACTCATACCGGTTCAACGGGAACAAGACTATACCAACCTCCTGATGATTTGCTGTCGCCCTTTGGCGATGGTTCAGAAGGTAGACGAGGCGGTTGTACGGGTGATGCACAAATAAGTTTAACAGCCCTAGCCCCTCAAAGCCATGTGGGACAAACGGCTTCCACTCACCCCATCTTCGCTTGGTTTGTCCCGGATACTCAATCTTATGAGATAATCTTTCAACTCTATGAATATGGGTCAAATGGGAGTCGTAACGTAATCCAGGAAATTCCGCTACAAAGTTCTCCGGGAATCATGACATTATCGTTACCAAAGGATAAACCCGGTTTATCAGTTGGACAAAGATATGGTTGGAGAGTTGTGCTTCTGTGTAACCCGAACTCCCCCTCTAGTGCTTTAGTGGCGGGGGCGGATATTGATGTTGTCTCACTACCAGCAACATTTTCTGATAGTCTTGATCCCCTAGAAAGAGCGAAGCAATATGCTGAAGCCGGGTTGTGGTATGATGCATTAGCGGAAGTTTTAGCATCAGGAAATGAGGCAAGTATTTTACTGGAAGATTTACTCAAGGATTTAGCCGAGTTAGAAAACTTACAAGCGGCAGAAAATGGCAGTGAACAGAGTCAGCGATTGACACAAATTGTTGAGGTATTAGATAGGTGATAACCTACCTGTAGGGGTACGGCAATGCCGTACCCTTCCCCTGTATATAGATATAGCGTTTGTGCATACCTTACAACCAATTACCAATCATAATAAATGCTGCCCAATAAGCGGGGTGAGCGGTTTTTCCTCCGGCTTCAATTAATGAGGCTTGAGCCATGCGAAGTGCTTCGGCTTTACTAATCCTAGAATCGCGTAAATTGGCATAAAAATCCGTGGCAATTTGGGCAGTTGTAGCATCATCAATAAACCAAAGGGAAGCTAAAGCACTTCTAGCACCCGCTTGCACCGCGACACCCGCTAAACCCAAGGCGGCGCGGTCATCTCCAGCAGCGGTTTGACAAGCCGTTAAGGTGAGGAGTTCTACGGGTTCAGAACGTTTTGAAACGGTCCGCAGCTTTCTATCCAACTCAGTAATCGTGAGTTTTTTATTGTTTCCCATGACAATAAATGTGTTTTCTGGATCACCACCAAATTCGCCATGGGTGGCAATATGAAGGATGGGGTAAACGGTTTGGTTTAATTCTTGTTGTAGGCGAGTTGAGGTGAAGTCTTCATCCAGTAATCCTTGGCTTCCAGGGAGTAGGGTTTTGACCTGATTAATTTCCCAGGAAACATTCGGTAAAGGGGGAAATTCGCGACCATCGATAATCGCGGGTTGGGTTAATCCTAAAGCTAATGCTAGGAGGTCTTCGCGGTTGAGGGTTTTGGGGTCAGTTAGGGTTAAGGTTGGTGTGGTGGCAATGGCATACTTTTGGACTAGAAAGTTCTCGCCATCGTGGAGGGCTGCCATGGGGATACTGCGTAGGATACCATCTTGAATGAAGACTAAGGTTTTAATTTGAGCTTGGTCTAAATCGGCGGCGAAGGGGCGAATAATCCAGTCGTAAAGTTTCTGGGCGGGTTGGGGGTTATAGGTTCTAAAAAAGCTTTCGAGTCCGCGACGAAAGGTGTTGATGTCTTGTCTGAGGGTTTCGCGGTCAATGTTTATCCAGGTGAGTCGTTTTTCACCGTTGGGAAAACTGGCGATAATTGCGGTGCGGTCTGGTAAAATGATGGAACTAAAGACGGCAGTGGCGGTGTTTTCTCCGACTAAATCTACTCGTTCTTGGTTGAAGGCGGTTAAGACACAATCGCCGCCGAAATAGTCTTGAAGTTCGGCTAATTTGAGGGAGTCAACGGTGTTGAGAACAGAGGTGAGGGTTTTGGTTTTCTCAGATGTTGGAGTTGAGGAGAGGGAGGCGCTTTCTAATCTGAGTTCGATGAGTTGTCGGTAAAGGGGATCAACGGTATCGCGAAAGTCGAATTGGATGTCGCGATTGGCGAGGAGAATATCACCTCGGATACTTTCTAAGGTTGCGATCGCGCGGTTGTATGTGTCAATCGCCTGAGTTGGGTTTCCTTGGGCATTATACAGGCGTGCGGCTTGCCATTCCCACAGATAGAGGCTATCTTTAGCTAGCAGGTCTTGGTCGGCGGCTAATCGGGCTTGTTGGGTGAAGTTGAGGGCTTGGGAGTAGTCTTGCTGACATTCATAGAAATGACCGAGTTCCCCTAGGGCAAAGGATTGGGCGCGATTGTCTTGGAGGCGTTGGGCGATGGCGACGGCTTGTTGCAGGAGGTGTAGGGTTTGGCTGGGGGATTCTGGGGTGACACATTGGGTTGTCGCGTTTGTGTTTCCTTGAGTCAGGAAGTGGGCTAAATCAATCGCCCCATAGACTTGATCACGGGAATCGGGTAGGGTTTCTAGGAGAGAGAGGGCTTGTTCGAGGGCGTGGCGGGTAGACTGGGTGCGGTATTCTGGAGTAATGGCATTGAGGAGCGATCTCAGTTGTCCTAGGCGATCGTTGTGGGTTTGGGCGAGGTTGAGGCTGGTTTGAAAGACGGTGAGGGCTTCGGTGTCGTAGGTTAATGCTTGTTTTTTGAGTTTATCGGCTTCGATGGTATCGCCGCGAATGGTTGCAGAGTTGGCGCGGCGATAATGGATGTTGGCAAGGCTGAGGTAGGTATTGCCTAGATGAGTTAGGGTTGAGGTTTGATAGGCGATATTACCCATTTCTGTTGCCAAATCTAAGCTGGCTTGCAGATAGGTGAGGGCGTTTTTGTAGTCGCCTCGCAGCCGCAAAGCTTCACCTAAGCTTCCCAAGGCGGCGGCTTCGGTGGGTTTGTCTTGGGTGGTACGGGCAAGGGCTAAGGCGCTATCGGGGGTACAGTCGTTCGGGGAGGGATTACATAAGAGTGCGATCGCGGTTCTGGGTTGTCCTATATTAGTATAGGTTTGTGCCTTTTCGACGAGAAGCCTTGCTACTTGGGGGGTATCAGCGATTTGGCGATAATAGGCGATCGCACCTTCCCAATAGGTGAGGGCTTTTTCGCTTTGCTTGAGGTGTTGATAGGCGCGGGCGAGGTTTTCTTGAACTATGGCGGCGCTGGCGGGGTTGTTGGTGTCTTGGTAGTAGGTTAACGCGGTTTGCCAAGGTTCGATGGCGTTGTAAACATCACCATTTTTGTAGCGTTGGATACCTTGTTCAACGAGTTGATCGGGATTCAGTGTTTGGGCGGTGGCGATGGGGCTAAGTTTGAGGGGGGTAAGGGTTAAGGAAACCTGACTTAGACTCAAACTGAAGGTGAGACTACACAGGAATAGAATCAGGAGAAAGGGGCGAATTCGGAATCGGCGGTGTTGGCTTTTCATTTCCTTCGTTCGTAGTAGGCGCTTTAGCGCCATAAACGTTGAAACACTCATGACAAACACTTGAAAAGCCTTGAACTCAAGTTCGGGCTAAAAGCTTAAACCCGTTGAAACGGGTTCAAAGCCTTCAATTTAGTAAGCTTTAGCTTACTTTAGCTTTCAGCCGGAAATTGATTTCCCGGCGTCCAAGTTGAAACACTCACGACAAACACGCAAGAAGCCTTGAACTCAAGTTCAGGCTAAAAGCTCAAACCCGTTGAAACGGGTTCAAAGCCTTCAATTTAGTAAGCTCGATTCTTACTTTAGCTTTCAGCCGGAAATTGATTTCCCGGCGTCCAAGTTGAAACACTCACGACAAACACGTAAGAAGCCTTGAACTCAAGTTCAGGCTCAAAGCTTAAACCCGTTGAAACGGGTTCAAAGCCTTTAATCTAGTAAGCTCGATTCTTACTTTAGCTTTCAGCCGGAAATTGATTTCCCGGCGTCCAAGTTGAAACACTCACGACAAACACGCAAGAAGCCCTGAACTCAAGTTCGGGCTAAAAGCTCAAACCCGTTGAAACGGGTTCAAAGCCTTTAATTTAGTAAGCTCGATTCTTACTTTAGCTTTCAGCCGGAAATTGATTTCCCGGCGTCCAAGTTAGTGACCGTCGGATTAACTGTAATTCTAATCGGTTTCCCCTTGTTCTCCAATTAAATTAATTTTTGTTACTAACACTTGCTTTTTTGCCTCGTTTACCTCATTCCCAGTTCTGAGAAGGGAATGAGCTTAGGGAGACTCCGCCTCTTAATAATAACCACTCCTCAAGAGCATTTCTTAGAGGGATGCTGGAAACGAGAAAGAGAAAAACAGTAACACAAGCTACAAAAACCCATTGAATAACCCAGGGCGGCTTTTGTCGAGAGGTTATCGATAGATACCATTCCCGATTGTTCCAGACATTTCCGACAACATCTGAAGGTGTCTTCCTGTCGCCATGCAGTTTTCGGCAATACCCCTGGCGTAATTGTGCAACCCGCTTGTCAGAATTCGGCAATCCAGCTTGCACTTAAGTGCATCACAGGTTTCGTCGCTTTCTGGTATTTTCAGAAATAAGGCTAGAAAACTATCAACTTTACTGGCATAATTAGGATCAAGACTTGGGGTTTGCCAAGATATTATTCGGGGGTATTTTGTCATATTTGATACCAAATTTACGATTAGGTTGGAATTCAGACGTAGTATCCCGCTTTTGCCAGATTCGTAGGGGCGCACCGACGTGCATTGGTGTCAACTTAAGACTTTGTATAACTAGCGATCAAAGTTTAGATCCCCCTAAATCCCCCTTCAAAAGGGGGACTTTGATTAATTTCTGCTTCCCCCCGTGCAAAAAAAGCGAAGCATCCTTTGGTCTCCCCCATGGAACAAAAAGCGAAGCATCCTCTGGTCTCCCCCATGGAACAAAAAGCGAAGCATCCTCTGGTCTCCCCCTTTTGAAGGGGGACGGAAGGGGGATCTAAAAGGGGGACGGAAGGGGGATCTAAAAGGGGGACGGAAGGGGGATCTAAAAGGGGGACGGAAGGGGGATCTAAAAGGGGGACGGAAGGGGGATCTCTTATTAAGTAAGGGTTCCAGCCTTAAGTTGACACGGATGACTGACGTGCGCCCTAACACCGACGTGCGTCTGATAAACCTCAAAACCCGATGGCTTAATTCATTACTAATCTCAGGAGACATTTGCCGTGATCAAAATAAACAAGTTGGCTGGGCGTTGGCAGTCGTTTATCTTTGGCACTGTCGGATTAATCGGCGTATTGGTAACTGGGGGAAATGAGGGAGTTGTCGCCCAGGTGATACCCGATGATACTCTGGGGGCGGAAAGTTCTGTGGTTAACCCTGATGTGCTGATTCGAGAGATACTCAGTGACAGAATTGATGGGGGCGCAACTCGCGGCGCGAATCTGTTTCATAGTTTTTTAGAGTTTAATATTGGGGAAGGGAGAGGGGTTTATTTTGCCAATCCCGATGGGATAGAAAATATCCTCTCCCGTGTTACTGGGGATAATGTCTCGACTATATTGGGCAGGTTAGGGGTATTGGGTGAAGCGAATCTATTTTTGCTTAATCCCAATGGAATTTTATTTGGCGAAAATGCCAGTTTAGATATAGAAGGTTCCTTTGTCGCCAGCACAGCATCAGGGATAGAGTTGGGGGAGGATGGGGTTTTTAGTGCGACTCAACCGAAGAGTAGTCGTTTACTCTCGGTAAGTCCTGGGGCGCTATTTTATAATGCTGTAGAAGCGGCGGGGGGTAAGATTACTAATCGGGGGAATTTAACCACGGGACGAAATCTGACCTTAGATGGGGAGAATTTGGATTTACAGGGACAGTTAGGTTCGGGGAGAGATTTAACTCTTTTTGCACAGGATACAGTAACGATTCGGGATAGTCAGACCAATCCGTTTATTGCCGATGCTGGGGGAAATCTGCTGGTAACGGGAAATCAAGGGATTGATATTTTTGCGTTGAATCATCCGGATAGTGGGTTGTTTTCCGGTGGGGATATGGTGTTGCGAAGTGCGGCTGATGTGGGTGGCGATGCTCATTATTGGAGTGGGGGGAGTTTTCGGATTGAACAGTTGGATGGGAATTTGGGGAATTTATCTAGTCCTGATGACCCAGTGATTCGCGCCCTCGGTGATGTAACGTTGAATAACTACACGGGAGCATCGTTACATATTTTTGCTGGGGGAGGGGTGAGGATTGGGACAGTGACGATTACTGGGGCTGATTCTGCCGAGGGGATTAGCGAGGAGGTTACCCTTTCTGATGATGAGACGGTTGTGGTAATTGATGGGAAAGGGCAACCAACCTTGGATGTGAGGGCGGGATTAGACCCGAATGCGGTTGGGAGTCCGTTTGGACGGACAGGAGATAACTTTTCTGATATTGGTGGAAATATTGACGATATTCCAGATAGTGCAGAGATTACCGTGGGCAGTGTTTTTGTGGATGCTGCTAATGGGGTAGTCTTTTTGAGTAATCAATATAAGCCGAATCCTTCTTTATCGGGAGATATTCAAGTTGGTAGTATTTTTACCGATGACTTTGTTTTTACAGGTAATGCGGGTTCAGTAATTATTGACTCTCGCGGTAATATCAATATCACTCAAGCCATTGACTCATCGTCCGCCTCGGGAGATGCGGGGGATATTACTCTGATTGCTGATGATGGGGTGTCTATTGCAGGCAATGGCATTTTTAGCGAAACCCGTGGTGCAGGTGCGGGGGGTGATATCCGTATTCAATCTGAGTCAGTTTTATTAAGGGAAGCGTCACTGGTCTCAACGGCTACGTTTCGTACAGGCGATGCGGGGAATTTGACTGTGAAAACGGGACAGTTATTAGTTCAAGATGGCTCTCAACTGATTACCTCTACATTGGGTGAGGGAGATGGGGGTGAGGTAAACATTAATGCCACCGAGATTGAGTTCACTGGTGCTAACCCCATCAATGGTAATCCCAGTGGTTTGTTTGCTGCTGTCGGACGTAATGCCACAGGAAATGGGGGAAATGTGACTATCTCTACTGAAGACTTACGCCTCCTTGACGGTGCCAATTTATCCGCCACCACATTTGGCAAAGGGGATGCAGGGAACTTAACAGTGGGTCCTCCCCCGAAGGGAATTCCAGTGGTATCGCCGCGCAAGTTAACTCAGGTGCCACAGGCAATGCTGGGAATTTGACCCTCAAGACAGGAGAACTTTTGGTCAGCCAGGGGGGTCAGATAGGGGTGTCAACCTTCGGAGAAGGGAATGGGGGTGAGTTAAAGGTCAATGCTAGCCAAATAGAGTTAAATGGCACTAACCCCATTGATGGCACTCCCAGTGGTTTGTTTGCCCGTGTCAATGATAATGCCACAGGAAATGGGGGAGAAGTGACTATCTCTACTGAAGACTTACGCATCCTTGAGGGTGCTATTTTAGACGCCACCACATTGGGCAAAGGGGATGCAGGGAACTTAACAGTGGTGGCAACAGACCAGATTCAAGTGAGTGGGTCCTCCCCCCAAGGGAATTCCAGTGGTATCCGGGCGCAAGTTGAACCGGGTGCCACAGGCAATGCCGGGAATTTGACCCTCAAAACGGGAGAACTGTTTCTCAGCCAGGGGGGTCAGATAGGGGTGTCAACCTTTGGAGAAGGGAATGGGGGTGAGTTAAAAGTCAATGCTAGCCAAATTGAGTTAAATGGCACAAACCCCATCAATGGCAATCCCAGTGGTTTGTTTGCCCGTGTCAATGATAATGCCACCGGAAATGGGGGAAATGTGACTATCTCTACTGAAGACTTACGCATCCTTGAGGGTGCCACTTTAGACGCCACCACATTGGGCAAAGGGGATGCAGGGAACTTAACAGTGGTGGCAACTGACCAGATTCAAGTGATTGGCACTAACCCCCAAGGGAATTCCAGTAGTATCCGGGCGCAAGTTAACTCAGGTGCCACAGGCAATGCCGGGAATTTGACCCTCAAGACGGGAGAACTTTTGGTCAGCCAGGGGGGTCAGATATCGGTGGCAACCTTTGGAGAAGGGAATGGGGGTGAGTTAACTGTCAATGCTAGCCAAATTGAGTTAATTGGCGATAACCCCATCAATGGCAATCCCAGTAGTTTGTTTGCCGATGTCGAACGTAATGCCACAGGAAATGGGGGAGATGTGACTATCTCTACCCAGAACCTACGCATCCTTGACGGTGCCGAATTATCCGCCTTGACGGCTGGGATGGGCGATGCTGGAGATGTAACCGTCACCGCCACCGACAAGATTGAAGTGATAGGCACTGACGCCGAAGGGTTTTCCAGTAGTATAAACGCCCTCGTCATCGCCCGCGCCACCGGGAATGGCGGGAACCTGACCCTAAATACCCCTTCTCTCCTCGTCACCGATAAGGGTGAACTCTCCGTAGAAACCCGAGGCAATGGCACCGCCGGTAACCTAATAATTAACACCCAAACCCTAACCGTTACCAACAACGCCATTGTCTCCGCCGCCACATCCTCCCCCAGCCGCGAAGGAATTGGCGGCAATCTCACTATCAACGCCAGCGACAGGGTACAACTGACCAATCAAGGACGGATAATCGCCGAATCTACAGGTGCCGCCCGGGCGGGGGATATCGAAATTAACACCCAACACCTCAGTGCTACCAATGGCACCATTGCCACCTCGACTGAACAGTCAGCCGGGGGTGCGATTACCATCACGGCTGCTGACATCCGCCTATTTGAAGATAGCGACATCACCAGCCGCGTTGCCTCCGGTGCAGAGGGTGGCGGTAATATTACCCTCACCGCCAACACCATCCTGGCATTTGACGATAGCGATATCCTGGCATTTGCCCGAGATGGCAGAGGTGGGGATATCAGCTTAAACACCGTCGCCTTCTTCGGAGAAAACTTCCAACCGGCGCCCAGAGGCACAGACCCGGTTACCCTAGATAATAACAGTCGCGTGGATATCAATGCCGACGGTTTAGTGCCCGGCACAATTACCCTGCCCGACACCAGCTTTGTGGAAAACAGCTTCATCCTGTTATCAGGCAATGGAATCGACACCGACGAACTAATTGCCGAAAGTTGCATCGCCCGTCGCCATGAACCGAAACGGGGTAGCTTCTTTATTACGGGTACGGGGGGTATCCCGTTTCGTCCTGGGGATCTTTATAGTACACCGTATCAGACGGGGACGGTGCGGTCTATTCCCCGTGAGGGAGATGGGGAAGCTGGGGGAGCTGGGGGAGCTGGGGGAGCTGGGGAAGCTGGGGGAGCTGAGGGAGCTGGGGGAGCTGGGGGAGCTGGGGGAGATGGGGAAGAATCTTCGTCCTCAACTCGTCGCCCTTGGAAAATGGGTGATCCGATTATTGAGCCCACGGGGATATATCGATTACCCAATGGGAAGTTGATTATGAGTCGGGAATGCGATCAATAATATTGGCAACAGATTTTTGCCGTTTATCCACGTAGGGGCGCACCGACGTGCATTGGTGTCAACTTAAGCTCAACCCC
>NZ_JAVJNP010000053.1:0-7625 GCF_040217205.1 Coleofasciculus sp. A1-SPW-01
AATCAACACTCACCCGATTAATTTATTGGTCATTTCTGTACCGACAATGACCCGCCTATCCATCCCGACACCAACCTGGGTT
This sequence comes from Coleofasciculus sp. A1-SPW-01, assembly GCF_040217205.1. Classification (NCBI taxonomy): domain Bacteria; kingdom Bacillati; phylum Cyanobacteriota; class Cyanophyceae; order Coleofasciculales; family Coleofasciculaceae; genus Coleofasciculus; species Coleofasciculus sp. A1-SPW-01. Next base: position 83 of record NZ_JAVJNP010000053.1, read on the forward strand.
GTTACTGAGCCTGTCGAAGTACAGGTATGGTGTGGGGCTTCCGGCGAACAGAGCTAAAAAATTCTTTAATGCAACGGTTTAATCCACCCTGGTTTGTTTTATCGTGCCATTAGATCGGTAAAGTTACCATCCACGATAAAAGGTTACGTGGGGATCGTCATTCGTCATACTCGCGTAAGCGAGAAGCAAGCTACGTCATTCGTCCTTTGCTTCCCCAGCTTCCCCTCACCACAACACTTATTCAGCAACCCCTAGTTAGGTGGGTGGATATAAACCTAACTCTATTAAGTCTAGAAATCTGTGTAGGGGCGGGTTTAGGGACAACATTAATGGAGTAACCAATAACCTTTGTACAAAACCTGCCCTGCCCCACCCTTTCACCCCGATATTGTTTATGTGCGATCGCGGTTGGGAATCTAATCGGTTTTGTTGTCCGGTTTTGGATTAATTGATTGCCTTGCGCTGGGGGAGTGGGAGGGTTTTATTCTTAAGTGAGGAGGGCGGGTTTTGTTGTTCCGTTATTGGTGGATATTTGAATTGATTCCCTAAACCCGCCCCTACATCTAATTTGGACTCAGCACCCCTGCACCCCTGCACCCCTGCACCCCTGCACCGGAATCCCTTCTCCAAACAAGCGCTATCAGATAACGAAATGTGAATTAGGATCGATGATAGTCAAGATAGAATCAGACAGCGACTTCACCCAACCTGGGTGGAGCTCTGCTGCTGCCGAGGAGATAAGCTATGGAAAACGAAAAAGTACCAACTACTATTATCACGCTGACCGCCGGTGTCGTTATCACCCTGGTCAGTTTGTGGGTTGGTCAAAACCACGGCTTGATGCCAGAACAGGCATCAGAACAAGCGCCGTTAGTCGATGACTTTTTTGACGTGATGATGACTATCGGCACCGCCCTGTTTTTGGTCGTCGAAGGGGCGATTGTGATTGCCATGATTCGATTTCGGCGACGCGAGGGGGATGATACGGATGCTGAACCCATCATCGGTAATTTGCCCTTAGAAGCCTTTTGGACAGCCATTCCTGCCATTATCGTGATTGGACTAGGGATCTACAGCGTCGAAGTTTATCGAGATATGGGCGGTTTTGAACCCGCGCATCACTTGGTGGCTAAAGCTGATACCCCAGCCCATATTGCAAGTATGCCCGGAAGTGCGATCGCAGCCCCTTTAGTGGCTGATGCGGAGGGGATGGAGTCCGATGAAGCAGCAGCATCCAAGGGCGCTAAATACGGCTTTGGCGCAGCCCCACAACGGGAAGGACAGGCGGCTGACTTGGTGGTGAATGTCACTGGGTTGCAGTTTGCTTGGATCTTTAACTATGCCGATAGTGGTGTGGTTGCTGGTGAACTCCATGTTCCCGTTGGCAAAGACGTGCAACTGAATCTCTCCGCCCAAGATGTGATTCACTCCTTCTGGGTGCCTCAGTTCCGCCTGAAACAAGATGCGATTCCGGGTCAACCAACGGAACTGCGGTTTGTTGCCACAAAACCTGGAACCTATCCAGTGGTTTGTGCTGAACTCTGCGGCGGTTACCACGGCGCGATGCGAACCCAGCTTATTGTGCATACCCAAGAGGAGTATGACGCTTGGTTCGAGGAACATCAGATTGCCCAGCAGCAAAACCCGAATCAAACCGTTGCGGTGAACCCGGCTGATTTATCCGAGTCCGAGTTTCTGGAACCCTACACGACTAAGTTGGGCGTTGATGAAAAAACGTTAACCCAGTTACACTCAATGCATGAATCCTAAACAGAAGCCCATCACACTCCAGTTGTCCATCTGGACAGGCTGCTTTAGTTGTCACAAGAAATTCTGATGACCCAAACCGAAACTGCACCTCAATCTCAAGCCACTTCCCACAGTTCCCATCCAACGGCATGGAAGTGGTATGACTATTTCACGTTTAATGTTGACCATAAGGTCATTGGCATTCAATACCTAGTTACCTCGTTCGTGTTTTATTTGATCGGGGGATTAATGGCAGTCGCCATGCGAGCCGAACTGTATACCCCCGATGCCGATTTACTTGATCCCAATCTGTATAACGCTTTTCTGACCAATCACGGCACGATCATGATCTTTTTCTGGGTCGTTCCGGCTGCAATTGGGGGGTTTGGCAACTACCTGATCCCGCTGATGATTGGTGCTAGAGATATGGCATTCCCGAAACTGAATGCGATCGCCTTTTGGCTGGTTCCTCCAGCGGGGGCGCTGCTGTTAGGCAGTTTCTTTTTCGGCGGCGCTCAATCGGGGTGGACATCCTACCCCCCGTTGAGCCTGATTACTGCCAATACTGCTCAATCGATGTGGATTCTCAGCATTATCTTGGTGGGAACCTCCTCAATTTTGGGTTCGGTGAACTTTATCATCACCATCTTCAAAATGCGCGTTCCCAGTATGCGCTGGGATCAGATGCCGTTGTTCTGTTGGGCGATTTTAGCCACATCGATATTAGCCCTGTTTTCCACGCCCGTGTTAGCGGCTGGATTAACCCTGCTGTTATTTGATATCAACTTCGGCACTAGCTTCTTCCGTCCCGATGCTGGGGGGAATGTGGTGGTGTATCAGCACCTGTTCTGGTTCTACTCCCACCCGGCGGTGTATCTGATGATTCTGCCGATTTTCGGGATTATGTCGGAAGTGGTTCCGGTTCACGCCCGCAAACCGATCTTTGGCTATAAGGCGATCGCCTATTCATCCCTAGCCATCTGTATCGTCGGTCTATTCGTTTGGGTACACCACATGTTTACCAGTGGTACCCCGCCCTGGATGCGGATGTTCTTCACCATCTCCACGCTAATTGTGGCAGTCCCGACGGGGGTGAAAATCTTTAGCTGGGTGGCGACACTCTGGCAGGGAAAAATCCGCTACACCTCGGCAATGCTGTTTGCGATCGGTTTGTTAGGCATGTTTGTCTTGGGCGGACTCAGTGGCGTAACCCTGGGAACGGCACCCTTTGACATTCATGTCCACGATACCTACTACATTGTGGCGCACTTCCACTATGTTCTCTTTGGCGGTTCCGTGTTTGGTCTTTATGCCGGAATGTATCACTGGTTCCCCAAAATTACGGGTCGCATGTACAACGAAACCTGGGGAAAGGTTCACTTTGTTCTCACCTTTATTGGCGCGAATCTCACCTTCCTCCCTATGCATTCCTTGGGTTTGCAAGGAATGCCTCGCCGGGTTGCCATGTATGACCCCCAATTCACGGCAATTAATCAGCTTTGTACCTTCGGTGCAATTCTGTTAGGGTTCTCGGTGGTTCCCTTCGCCGTTAATCTGATCTGGAGCTGGATGTATGGACCCAAGGTGGGTGATAATCCCTGGGATGCCTTGACCCTGGAATGGACAACCAGTTCACCACCTGAAATCGAAAATTGGGAAGTCTTACCTGTATTAACCCATGGTCCTTATGCTTATGGCATGAATGGTCGCAATGGTAAAGGTCTCAATCCCAGTGCGCCGACATCGGGGGAACCTGCTGTAGAAGCGAAGTAAGGTTAATGTAGAGACGCGCCATGGCGCGTCTCTACGTGTAGATGGCGATAGTTAGGAAAATAGTATGCAAGGTTCAACCATTGACGAATATCAAGTCTCGCCTAATTCAGAACCCTCGGCTGAGGTAACTGTGGCGGCACATGAAGAACATCCCGATTATCGGGTTTTGGGGCTAATCGTCTTCCTCGCCTCTGAATCCCTGATGTTTGGCGGGATGTTTGCCTCATATTTAATCTACCGAGGCGTATCCGCAACCTGGCCCCCCGAAGGTACAGAGGTGGAACTCTTAGTTCCAGCGATTAACACGATTATTCTGGTATCGAGTAGTTTTGTCATCCATAACGGAGATGTGGCGATTAAAAAGAATAATATCTCCGGGATGCGGTTGTGGTATATCATTACCGCGATTATGGGCGTCATTTTCTTAGGCGGTCAGGTGTATGAATATCTCACATTGGGGTATGGTCTGACTACTAATGTGTTTTCTAACTGCTTTTATCTGATGACCGGATTCCACGGCTTGCACGTTACCGTGGGGGTTTTACTGATTCTCGGCGTCTTGTGGCGATCGCGTCGTCCCGGACATTACGGTGAAACCAAGCATGTTGGCATTGAAATGGCAGAAATTTATTGGCACTTTGTCGATATCATCTGGATTATTCTGTTTACCCTGCTTTACATCCTGACGCTGTTTTAAGTTAGGACTTACGCAAAGCCTTGATTTGTAGTGGCGTGACTCAACTAAAATGGTGCAATAGATTGGGTACGTAGTGAGGGCTTTAGCCCTCTCCAGCTAGGCTTTAGAGAACTAAAGTTCTCACTACAAACAAAGTCCTATTTGAGCTGTGTCAGTCCGCCATCGTGGGGAGAGCGTAGCGTAACGCACCTTGACCAACTTATGGCGGTGCTGCGTCAGTCCTGTAAGTGATGGTAGAGGCGTAGCATACTACGTCTCTACTAAAACCTATTTAAATTTGTATTCCCTGTTGCCTGTTGCCTTACCCCTTGAACAAACGTTCTTGAATCACAGCTATGACCTTACCAGAGCTACAGCGAGCTATTTACCAATTATCTGTTGAAGAGCAATTCGTTCTGCTGGAAACCTTAGTTCAAGCGTTGAAAGTTAGACACCCATCAAAATCGGAACGTCGTACCCTTGTTAATCAGCTACGAGGTTGTCTGAAAAAACCCGGTCAGCCAGTTCTAACCGATACAGATATTGAGTTGATGCGAGAAGACCGCTTAGTGGAGAAGTACCTCAAGTGAGAGTTCTTCTGGATACAAACATTATTCTCGATTTCTTTCTGGAACGGGAGCCATTTTTTCAGCTAGCTAGTGAAGTTTTTGAGGCAATTGCTGCCGAACGTATAGAAGGTTTAATTAGTGCATCCAGTGCAACGGATATTTTTTATATCTGTAAACGGCAGACACAAAATCTTGAACAAGCCAGACAAATCTTGACTCAAACGTTAACACTTTTGAGTGTCTGCCCTGTGGATTATACAGTTTTGAATACGGCTCTCAATTCCGGCTTAGTAGACTTTGAGGATGCTGTTCAAATAGCCTGTGCTGTTGCCCAGCAGGTAGATGCGATTGTCACCCGCAATCCCCAGGATTTTCAAACAACGGCAGCACCATTGTAGAGACGTTGCATGCAACGTCTCTACATAAATGATGTGTCCTAATAGCCATGGCGGTTGCTATAACGTTTTCGTGAAATAGGTTAGCGCTACGATAGCTAAAATGGTTACGCCACCATTAACCAGAAGGGTTTGGGAATTGGCGGGTAAAACGTCAGGTTGATTGGCTGTCATCGGAATTGTTGAGGTGTTTGTCGTTTTCATACTGTTGTCCTTTCTAGTTATTTCCTCTACGCTAGACCTGAAATGCTGGCAATAGTGTGGAAAAAAGTAGACTAAAATAGATTGATAAAACTGGGTTCACCCTCATCCCCTAACCCCTTCTCCCATCAAGGGAGAAGGGGAACCCGTTCCTAGTTCGTAGTTCGTAGTACGGGCTTTAGCCTGTTACAAGTCTCGCCGTCACCCCAACCCGTGTCTCTAAAACCAATTCCACCCACAAACCCTTCCCCCTTCACCAACCCATGTAGAGACGTTGCATGCAACGTCTCTACATGTTAACCGTTCCGGAAATAGAAGAATGTAGATCGAAGTAGAACCAGGGTTTCCAGTTCAATTTCCCCTATTTATAATCGGGGTAAAGCCACAGAATCGGTGACAATCATGAACCTACCGAATTATGACATCCATGAGGACGAATTCCTCAAAGCCATCGCCACTCGCCTCGGCTTATCTGGTAAAACCTGGGATGTATTTCTCGCCCGTTTCCAGGATAAAAATAGTAATGCTACGAATAAAGATATCGCCTTTTATCTAGAAGCTGAATTACTAGAAGGAACCCGTGATGGCTCAAATCCAGCCACCATTCTCCGCGACCATTTAATCGCCATTTGTGACAAATTTGAAGCCGAAGGCTGCGACTATCAGGGAAGCACTAAGGGGAAGTGGAAAATAGCCAAGCGCTATTTGCGCGAGGTTTTGTATCCAGATTGGGTGAAACAGCGCCGTCTCATTCCTCTCACCTGTGAGCAACTTTGGCAGGAACTTTGGGGACAAGCTACGCCAACCGATAAAATGCAGCCGATTTTGCTGAATGATAAATTGCAGCCTGTTTCATTAAATCCGAAGTTGTTAGGGTTAGAGATGGGAGAAGCGGAAATTGACGAAACTGCCCCAATATCGATTCCGTTAAACAGTAAAATTCGCTTAGACATCAATCTGGAACAGGCGGGCTATTTACTCCTATTAGAAAAAGGCACATCAGGGAAACTCTGGTGTTTATGTCCCTCTGGATTTGCATCAGAATGGCGACATTCAGGAGGAACGGTAACGTTACCTTTAGCTAGTTCCCGTCATCAGTATTTTAAATTAACAGGTTCGACAGGTTGGGAGGAAATCGTCGCAGTCATTACCCGGAATTTACCAAAGTTAGACTGGTTACCGAAACCAGGTGAACCTTTATTACAATTGCAGGAAGGGCATTTAACCGGGTTATTAGACTATTTAAAGGATGACCGCGACTGTCAATTGTGGCAGATGGCGTATCAGGTGACGAAGTAATTGAGGTTGGGGTGGTTGAGGAATTGTATCGGTGAGGCTCAAAGCGTCGTTCACGAGGCTCAGAGCGTCCTTTACCCACGCTATAAGCGTCATTGGCGAGGCTCAGAGCGTCCTTCACCCACGCTATAAGCGTCATTGGCGAGGCTCAGAGTGTCCTTTACCCACGCTCAAAGCGTCGTTCACGAGGCTCAGAGTGTCCTTTACCCACGCTATAAGCGTCATTCACGAGGCTCAGAGTGTCCTTCACCCACGCTATAAGCGTCATTGACGAGGCTCAGAGCGTCATTCGCGAGACTCGGAGACTCACGGGTGGGACTTTATAACTTTCACGGTATGTGGCGCAACGTGAATATTGATTGTGTAGGGGCGGGTTTCACCACTATCTTTTCGGTGACACCCGGATGTGACTAAACCCGCCCAGACGCGCCATGGTACGTCTCTACACCGTTTTCTAGACTTCCCGTGAAAAGTCAGATGAGATTTTGAGGCTATTGGTGTGGAAAAGGGCGCACGTCGGGAATGGGCGCACGTCGGTCATTGGTGTCAACTTAAGCTCAACCCCTCTCCCCCAGCCCCTCTCCCACGCCGGGGAGAGGGGAGCAAGAGCATCCGATTCCCCTTCTCCCGTGCAAAAAAAGCGAAGCATCCTCTGTCATCCCCCCTGCCAAAAAAGCGAAGCATCCTCTGTCATCCCCCCTGCCAAAAAAGCGAAGCATCCTCTGTCCTCCCCCCTCTTGTAGGGCAGGGCTAATTCATTGTGATGAGAGAAAATTAGGGCGACCAGGATTTAGGGTAAACTAAATCTTGCAACCAGAGTTTAATCGAGTCATTTGCTTGCTATGAAGGTCAATCTCCTGGAAGCCTTAACCCAAGTGCCAGAC
>NZ_JAVJNP010000055.1:0-16530 GCF_040217205.1 Coleofasciculus sp. A1-SPW-01
TTAAGGCTGATATCGAGCGACAATGCCGGGTATCAGCCAAGCGTAAGCGTTAACGGTTATCGACCAAAAGTTACACCGTGGACTTATACCAAGGCAGAATTACTGATGGGTAGGTTTGTCTAGGTTTTTAGAAGCGGTTAAAACGGCTGTCAGTCCAATGTGCTTGAGTTGCATGGTAGATATCCTTGATATATCGCTTTCAATGGCATCTATCTCTGAAGATTGAGAGCTTATGCACAATTTGAGCAAAAATGCAGAGGAGCAGGGGTGCAGAGGTGCGGGGAAGCCGGGGAAGCCTGTAGAGACGCGCCATGGCGCGTCTGGAAGCCGGGGAAGCCGGGGAAGACTCCGGAGAGACGAATTGTCTCGGCGGAACCATGAACCATGAACCCAAAAAAAATATATAATCCGCCTCAGCCATAAGATAGGCTGTATCTGGACAGACGTAGCATCGTGATGACCAGCGCTTATATCCTGATCGTGGCAATATTACTGTTGGGAGGAGTCCTCGCAACTTTAGGCGATCGCATTGGTACGAAAGTTGGCAAGGCGCGGCTGAGTTTATTTAACTTACGTCCTCGTAAAACGGCGACGGTGGTCACGATTATGACGGGATGTTTGATTTCTGCCTCAACCTTAGGTATTCTCTTCGGTCTGAGTGAATCCCTGCGGGAAGGGGTGTTTCAATTAGATAACATTCTGCGACAACTTAGACATGCGCGTCGGGATGTGGAAGTTGTTAATGCCCAGAAACAACAAGTAGAGGGCGAACTGGCTAAAACTAGAGCCGAGCAAGCCAAAGTACAACAGCGTCTGGATGAACTGAACAGCAATTTCCAGAAGGCTCAAGCTCAACTGCGAGATATCTCAAAACAGGCAAGTAATCTACGTTCAGAAATTCAGTCACTCTTGGCTGAACGTGGGCAGTTAATTGAGCAACGGAATCAACTGAGGGCAGACATTAGCCAGCTTAAAGAGTTAGTGGCTCAACGGGATCAGGAACTGGAGGAAACCAGCCAGCAACTGGCGCTAAAAAACCAGGAACTTGAGCAGAGAAATCAGCAACTGAGAGAAAAAGAGCAGGAACTCGCCCAAAAAGATAACGTGATTGAAACCATGGCTGAACGGGAAGCCCGTCTTCAGGAGGCGATCGCCCAACGGGAAGCCCGTCTTCAAGAACTGCAAGCCGAACTCCAAGAGGCGATCGCCCAACGGGAAGTTCGCTTAGCTCAACTGGAAGAGGAACTTGCCCAACGGGAACTCCTCATCGCCCAACGTAACAAACAACTCCAAGAGCAAGAACAACAACTGGCATTTTTAGAACGGCAAGTCGATATTCTGGAGCAGTATTATCAGAACTATCAAGCCCTGCGTCAGGGCAATGTGGCAATTTTGCGCGGTCAAGTGCTGGCATTTGGGGTGGTGCGTATTGTTGAACCGTCAGCCGCATCTGAGGCGGTTGATCAACTCCTGCGGGAAGCCAATCGAACCGCCACGGAAATTATTTTGCCCGGATCTGAGGAACCGAAGGAACCCCTGATTCAAATTACAAAAGCCCAAGCCGAACAGTTAATTGAGCAAATTCAAGATGGTGAAGACTATGTGGTGCGAATTCTCTCCGCCGGAAACTATGTGGTTGGCGAAAAACCGATTCAAGCCTTTGCCGATGCAGCGCTCAATCAAATGGTGTTTGAACCGGGGGAGGTGTTAGCCGCTGTTTCTATCGATACTTCAACCTTGACAAATAAGGCACTGCAACAGCGCATTGACCAGTTACTTGCCGCCTCTCAGTTTCGCGCCCGTCGCGCTGGAGTCCTCGGTTCGATTCAAGTTGCCGATGGTGATCCGTCTACCCTGATTCGCTTTATAGAACAGTTAGCCGAATCTGAGCAACCTCTGGCGGTGAGAGCGATCGCCCAAGACCAAACCTCTACAGCCGGACCATTGAAAATGCAGTTAGTCGCGATTCAGAATGGACAAATCGTTTTTAGCACTTAAGCACCCTTGCTCCCCCAGCTTGCCCAGCTTCCCCAGCTTCCCCAGCTTCCCCAGCTTCCCCAGCTCCCCCAGCTTCCCCAGCTTCCCCAGCTTCCCCAGCTCCCCCAGCTTCCCCCGCTTCCCCCGCTTCCCCCGCTTCCCCCGCTCCCCCTCACCACAACACTTATTCAGCAGACCTTACTTATTGATGCATCTTGCCATCTGGCAAAACCGCGCCTGTGAGTATGGCGGCTTTAAAATTAGCCCCCATAACAATTGCCCCGCGCAGATCAGCAACCATCAAAATTGCCTTGGATACATCAGCGCGAATCAAACAAGCTTGAGAGAGATCAGCACCCCTCATATCAGCCCCTTGTAGGATTGCTCCAATTAAATCTGCATTCTTTAAGCTTGCCCAATGTAAAATAGCCTGATGCAGCATCGCGCCGTGTAAATCAGCTTGATAAAGACAGGCTTGGGCAAGATTGGCAAACATCAAGCTAGCTTCCCGCAGATGCGCTTCTGTCAAATTCGCACGTTTTAAGTTACATTCAATCAACGTGGCTCTGACTAACTCAGCCGCCGTTAAATTGGCATCGTTGAGTTCAGCTTTGCTTAAATTAGCGACGCTTAAGTTGGCTTGACTCAAATTGGCTTCGCTCAGGTTCGATCCTTTTAAACTAGCGCCACTGAGATTAGCACCACTCAAGTCGCTGCGCCTCAGATTCGCCCCATTGAGAATTGCTTCAGTCAGATAGGCTCCCCGGAGTTTAACTCCCTCAAAATCTCGCTCTCCGGCAGCATAACCCTTTAGCAATTCAGCAGCATCCATAAAAATTCCCAGGTCTTAGCCTCTCGCTAACGTTCTAATTCATCAGTGGTTTGAGGCAGTTGCACCTGGTTGGGATGGGATTATCCATTTACCCCCTATGAATGGAATAATCAGGATAACTTACATGAGTCACGATATGCACCCAAGCTAGATATCATACTCTATTCGGACTCCTGTATGATACCGTTTTTGTCAAAAGATAAAAATCAGTTGAAGCCGCCACTCTTTACCCTGGCGAATGAGTTGGACTTGTCGAATAAATTCTCGAAAGTAAAATCGGCGTTCAGATTCCGATAAATCTGACCAGAATTGGGGAATGGATACGGTTTGTGCGATCGCGCCTAAATTCACGGGGGGTAGGGAAGCAAGCTGGGAAAGGAGTTGAGACTGTTCGGTGCGAAGCTTATAGGCGCGAAGCTGGGCGGTTTCGGTATCCAGAACACCTGTGGCGGTTAAGTGGTTAAGCTGGTCTAATACCCCTTTTTGCTCAGCAATTTTGCTCTTGAGAGATTGCTTGACCTCATCCAAGTTGGGCAGGTTTATCCCGGCTACGGCACGGGGCAACTCTTGACAAATGGTTTGAATTGTGAAATCTAAAACCTGTTGGTAGGGAATCGCACGGCATTTAGGGCGCTGGGGACAGTTAACCGGACGCAGATAAAGATATTCCCAGGTTTGGCGGGGGCGAGTGACACTGGTAACACTCATCTGAGATTGACACTCACCACAGACAACTAAACCCGCTAAGGAACGCGGGGCGCTGGCGGTTCGAGACGGGAGGCGACGGTTGCGACGCAGCAAACGGTCAATTTGGGCGGCTTCTTCGCGGTTGAGAATTGGGCTATGGGTGTCACAGATCACTTCTCCGTTGCGATAGGCGAGATCACCCCGATAGACAGGGCTGGTTAACCAACGTTTACCTGTTGCCACGGAAATTTTTTTACTATACTTTTTTTCCAGGTACCGCACCGCACCGCGTAATGAGCCGTACAGCAGAAATTGGTCAAAAAAATCCTTGACTAAGGGCGCGGTACTGCGATCTAGAATATAGCGGTCTTTGCCCCGTCGGTAGCCGTAGGGGGCTTTTCCCGGTGGGGGTAAGGCATTGAGGCGATTACGGGCATGTCCTTGACGCAGGCGGCGAGAACTGGCTTCTTGCTGGACTTCACTGAGGAGTTGGAGTAAGTTGGTTTGGGAGTTGGAGTCATGGGAACAGTAGGATTGTTCGGTTGCCATAACAATGACGCCTAGGGCTTGGATTTGAGTGAGGCGATCGCTCACTTGGGTAATAGAGTCGCCTAGTTCTTCTAAACGGCGGATCAGCAGATAATCAGTCGGTTCAGTTTGACAGTCAGCGAGGAGTTGTCGCCACTGTTGACGCCCACCCAAATCTTGATAGACGTGATCCACCTCCCACCCCCAGATAACTGGATCTGGAGGAGATTCTAAGAGAGGATCAGTATAGATGTAGGCGACGATTCGCATTGTTGACCCTTCACGACTTTCGAGGGAACCTGGTGTTGCATTTTGACTGTGTAGGGGCGGGTTTAGGGATTTTCGTTTCACTATCGATGATCACGTTTGTTCAAAACCCGCCCTGACCGATCCTGTGCTTAAGGAAACCGGGTTTTGAATAACGACGAATGACAAAGGACATAAAACTAAACTTGACTGAGTTCAATAATGTTACCATCGGGGTCTTGAGTGAACAAAGCCGCACGACCCGATGCACTCATTTGGATCGGGCAGTTATGTTCCAATAGCTTGGTTTTGGCGTCATCTAAGTTAGCAATCGAGAAGGCGACGTGAGGATTGCGCCCCCATTTTTCCGGGTTTTGCAGGTGAGTTGAGAGCGTGGTGTCAACGATGAGGTGGAGTTGAACATCGCCAATCTGATACCAGACACCTGGATATTTTAGCGATCGCTCGACTTTCGATAACCCTAAGATGTTGCCATAAAAGTGTTCGGCTCTCTCCAGGTTAGAGACGAGAATAGCTGTATGGAGACATTGGGTAATTTGCATGGCGAGTTAGCTGTTGAATGGGATTCTAGCTTTCATCGAAAATTAGGGTTGGTAAGGGGGCGAATGGAAATCCCTGTCATTTATGTATGGGGAGGATCTTGCCCCCAAAAGCTAAAGTCAGAATCGAGCTGACTGCATCTCTAGTTTGTAGTCCATTTTAATGGACTTGAGCTTTTAGCCGGAAATTTATTTCCTGGCGTCCAAGTTGTTGGTATGATTATCCGCCGATTGAGATTTAGGTATGCCAAACTCGTCTGGCATATCCTCCAAACTCCATTTCAGCAGCCGACACAGCGCTTTAACTTCACGGGGAGTCATCTTTGGCTCATATATGCCTGTTTCCCAGTTGCTAATGGTTTGATCCGTCTTTCCTAGAGCTAGGGCAATATCTCTTTGAGTTAAGCCTAGTTCCTCTCGCCGTTTTCTTAAGCGTGACTCTCGATCTTGCTGTCGTTCTTCCTTCATGTTTAGCCAAACAACCTACAACGAGGAAAATCTCATGAGTTACAAGGATCAACTCAAACCCTGGTGCATCGTTCATCGCCTTCCCAAACTGCAAAACGCGATTATCCTGCGCTGTCGCCGTCGCAGTGATGCCGAAGCCTACCTGCGTATCTTTCAAGCCAATAATCCTACAGGTAGTTATCAAATTGTATTTGACGTCACCCCAGAAGCCACAGCAAATCAGCGCCTAATCCTGAAATCTTACCCCAACAGTTAATCATCAGATCCCCCAAACTCCCCATAACCCATGTTTGGACGAAGGGCGGGTTTTGCCTTTGAAGTTATCGGTAGATACCAAAATTAAACGGCTAAACCCGCCCCTACAACTGACATGCCATGGCATATTTCTACCTATTGCGATCGCTAACTCTAGTTACTAGACCGATGTTTTAGGGGGATCGAAAACTTACAAACTCAACTAACTGGTATCATGACACCTTTATTTCGCCACCTCCAACCCGCCCAGAAATTCCGCATCAGCCTCGCCACGATCGCGAAATTCCTAAAAATCCCTAAACACCTAATCGTGCGTGTGGAGTCCTGGGCATATATCGTCTTTGTTCATCGCCGCGACAAAGGCGGACAATTCATCAGTTATCGCCAATTACGCCAGTGGTTCAACGCGATCGCCTGCCAAATTCAACACTGCACCACCTGCCAACAACTGCGGCAATTGTGGCTTTTAATTGAGAGTGATCGCAAACGGCATCATAAACAATACAATCACCAGCATATCTCCTGGTTGTTTAATCTCTGGACACAGCACTGGCAAAGGTTTGGACAGGAAAAACCGATGATCCCCTAACCTGGAGACGCTTGCATCGCGATATCCTTGGAGAAAGCATCCATCTGGGAACCTGCGATCGCGGATTCTGTTCACCTCCTCAAGATTTTTGTACATAAAAATTAATCTTTACGAAAGCAAATACATCGATTTTTTTGACATAATTAAAACTTGAAACTTAGACGCTAAAGTAAACTTCAACTTAAAAAACTATGGACTCTAGATTATCAGGCGATCATGGATTCCTGGATGACAGACAACAGCTTGTTTTACATAAGTTAATAATATTTAATCTATAACTTTAGATAGATAAAACTGGAGCGTTATGTTTCTAAGGTTGTAGGACAAGTGAATGGAGACGGTCATAGATAGAGAATTGGTAGAAACTAATGCATGACCACAATCCTATTGCTTTTTGCAGTAAGAACGAAAGGAGAATTTGATGGTAACCGCCACAGCACCAGAACAAAATGTGAAAATCGGTCCGACTCAGTTGTTAATTAACAACGAATGGGTGGAAAGCGCCACAGGTCGCCGATTTGAGACGATCAATCCCGCCACAGGAGAGGTTATCTGTGATGTGGCTGAAGCAGACGCCCCCGATGTAGATAGGGCGGTGCAAGCAGCGCGGGCAGCATTTGAGAGTGGGGAATGGCGCACCATGTCCGCCAGTAGTCGGGGACGATTACTCTATAAACTGGCAGATTTAATTGAACAGAACAAAGAAGAACTGGCACGCTTAGAAAGCCTTGATAACGGCAAACCTCTAGGTGAGTCAATGAATGGTGACTTGCCATTAACCATTGCTTGCTACCGTTATTATGCAGGTTGGGCAGATAAGATTGAGGGCAAAACCATCCCGATTAATGGTCCTTACTTCTGCTATACGCGACACGAACCTGTGGGAGTTGTGGGTCAAATTATTCCCTGGAACTTCCCCTTGTTAATGCAAGCCTGGAAACTCGCACCAGCATTGGCGGCTGGTAATACAGTAATTCTGAAAGTAGCAGAACAAACACCCCTAACCGCATTGCGAGTCGGTGAACTGATTCTGGAAGCGGGTTTTCCTCCGGGCGTTGTGAATATTCTACCCGGTTATGGACCCACAGCCGGAGGTGCGATCGCGTCTCATCCCGATATCAATAAATTAGCCTTTACGGGTTCAACAGAGGTGGGACATTTGGTTATGGAACAAGCCGCCAAAACCAACCTCAAGCGCGTCACCTTAGAATTGGGCGGTAAGAGTCCCAATATCGTCTTTGCTGACGCTGATATGGATGCGGCGATTGAAGGTGTCCATCACGGTCTATTTTTCAACCAAGGTCAATGTTGTAATGCGGGTTCACGAGTATTTGTAGAAGAAAAATGCTACGACGAGTTTGTGGCTAAATGTGTAGAACGGGCAAAACAGCGCACCGTCGGTGATCCTTTTGATGCCAAAACCAAGCAAGGACCCCAAGTGGATCAGGCTCAATTTGATAAAATCATGAGCTATATTGAAGCCGGACAGCGAGAAGGGGCAAAAATGCTGTGTGGCGGAAATCGAATTGGCGATCGCGGCTTCTTTGTTGAACCGACTGTCTTTGCTGATGTTGATAACTCCATGAAGATTGCCCAAGAGGAAATCTTTGGTCCGGTGATGAGCATTATTAAGTTTAAAGACATCGATGAAGCGATTCGTCTGGGAAACACCACTATGTACGGACTCGCCGCAGGAGTGTGGACAAAAGACATAGCTAAAGCCCACGCGATCGCTCATAATGTGCGTGCAGGTACAGTTTGGGTCAATTGCTACCATGTCTTTGACGCGGCTGCACCCTTTGGTGGATTTAAACAGTCTGGCATAGGTCGCGAATTAGGTGAGTATTGTTTAGAGAATTACACTGAAGTGAAAACCGTGACCGTGCAACTGTAGGCGACAATATCATAGCAGTGGGATGGGGGAGTGGTTAGTTGATTAAAAATTAATGATTCCCCTATCTCTACCTGAGTTAAAAGTAAAAAACTCTTGTCACCTTTTTGATAGATAAGTAGTTACAAGTAGTTGTAAAAACAGACAGGATTAAAGATTACAAAAAGGGGAATAAGCGTACTAAAAGGATTAAAAATGGAGACAACTTCACCCGTTTCCGAGTCCTCAAGCTTTTGCCGTGCCCCTTTGCGAAGTGAGCAGGAGACACAAGCAAGAGCCAAGTTTTCAGCAATTGTCTCGCCACCAGCTACGACAGGAACAATGTGGTCGATATGGAAAGTAGCTACTTGACCAATTTGTGATATACCGCAATATTCACAGCGGTTATCTGCTCTTTGAATGACTAATCGGCGGAGGGAAGCTGGAATTGTTGCCATCTATGCTTGCTTCATCACCCGTGTTGATTGCAAACGCAGTAGAGATAAAAATTCCACAAGTTCAACCAGTCCTTCTGCTTCCTGTCGTTCTGCCTGAGACAGGGTATAGCCCTCATCCTGACGATCCAACAAAAATTGTAGGCGTGCGTGAACCGCTTGGGGAAGCTGGAATCGGGTTAGTTCAATAGGAATTTCGACGATTTCGGGCATAGAGCTGCACTATTCTTTTGGAGGATGCCAAAGTGAGCTATGGCTATTGTATCACATTAGGAAACCTAACATACTCCCACAGTTCAGAGCATCTTTTGCGCCGTCGCCGGAGAATACCGCTGATTAAGCGCCACTCTCACCGCTGCGGTATGCTGATATTTTAACCCTAAGCTGCGGTAAGCTGTTCGGCATTTAAACCATAATGTCAATAATGGAGAAATCCTTGCCGTAGTGCGTTAAGCGAAGCCATGCCGCAGGCTTTGCATCTTGCTCGCTACATTGAGCATCTTGCTCGCTACCTATTCCCAATTTAAATGCATAACAGCTTAGGCAACAATGGGTAGTTAACCGGGATTTGGTATAATAAATTGTCAATATACTCAGAGGTTAACGTATGGTTTATACGTCATCTCAACTGCTAATTTTCGAGGAATTTATCGCCCACTATAGCAACAATACTCGCTATGAATTAGCGGATGGAGAGTTAATTGACATGGAACCAACGGGACCTCATGAAACAGTCGCGGGAAAATTAGCCAGTAAACTGAGTATTGAGTTAGAACGACAAGGACATCCCTGGTTTATTCCGCGCACTTGTATTGTTAGACCTTTTACAGATGCAGCTACGGCGCGTCGTCCTGATGTCGTGGTTTTAGATGAAACTGCATTAGTGAATGAGCCGTTATGGGAGCGAGAACCTGTGATTACGTTGGGAACTTCGATTAAATTAATTCTTGAAGTAGTAAGTACAAATTGGGAGACAGATTATGCTCGTAAAGTTGAAGAATATGCCTTGTTGGGTATTCCCGAATATTGGATTGTTGATTATCGAGGATTAGGTGGTGTTGCTTTCATTGGCAGACCCAAGCAGCCAACTATTACAGTTTGTCAGTTAGTCGGTGAAGACTATGTTCAACAGCAATATCGACTGGGAAAGTTAATTGAGTCACGAATGTTACCCAGGTTAGCATTTAAACTTGATGATGTGCTGCCCAGATGAGGTTGTGCGATTAACTTTATGTCCCCAAAGAGGTTAACGGGTCAACATGGGTAAAGGATTTAGTACAAAGAGAATAAGCCGCCAAACTTATTTAAAGTTCATAGAAAAAGTTTTACGAGTAACTTTTAACAGTAAAGGTAACTTGAATGTCATTTATCCCTTGCTACAAGTAAATCTGGATAAGCTAGATGATAATTTTGCTCAACTGTTGCGGAGTTGGGCGAAGACTGCACTATCACGAGCTTCTTTTCGAGAAGCACAAGATATTGCCGCTAGCCTTGGTGAATTCAGCAACTTAATTGCAAAGTTTCCGTTAGGTAGCAAGGCAATAAATCTGGAAATCGTCATTGCAGGATACGAAGCAGCGCTCAAAGTTTTTACTCGCGACTCATTTCCAGTGCAATGGGCTACAACTCGGTGCAATCTGGGTGCTACCTACTGCGAACGGATTCTGGGGGACTCAACGCAGAATATAGAGGACGCGATCGCTTCTTGTGAATTGGCTCTACAAGTCCAGAACCCTGAAGCTCAAGATTGGGCACTAACTCAAAACACCCTAGGTGTTGCCTATCGGGAGCGGATTTTAGGGGATCGGGTAGAAAATATAGAGAACGCGATCAATGCCTATCAAGCTGCACTACAGGTGTACAAAAAGAAGTCGTTCCCAGAACAATGGGCGATGGCTCAAACTAATTTAGGCAATGCTTACTGCAAGCGAATTAAAGGAGAGAAGTTAGAAAACATAGAGAAAGCAATTGTTGCCTACCAATTTGCTTTACAATTCTACACTAAAGAAAAAGAAGCGTTTCTCCAAGATTGGGTAGGAGTCTACAATAACTTAGGCAATGCATACCAAGAAAAGAATATAGAAGATGCACTCACGGCTTACCAAACTGCCTTGCAAAGTTGTTCCCAAAAGACGCTTCCAGAAAAATGGGCTGACATCCAAAATAATCTTGGTAATAGTTTCTGTAAGCGAATTCAGGGAGACCGAGAACAAAATCTAGACAACGCGATCAATGCTTATCAAGCTGCCCTACAAGTTCGCACTCAAGATGCCTTCCCCCAAAACCATGCTCAGACATTATTCCATTTAGGTATTGCTTACCAAAACGCCGAACAGCTTATTAAAGCTTACACAAGCTTTAATCGTGCCATTGAAACCGTGGAGTTTTTGCGGGGCGAAATTGTTTCTGGCGATGAAAGCAAACGCAAACAAGCCGAAATATGGAACCCGCTTTACCGCTGCATGGTAGAGGTTTGCCTGGAATTAGACAATATCACTGAAGCCATAGAATATGCTGAACGGAGTAAAACCCGCAACTTAGTTGAACTGATTCTTGAGCGCGATCTCAAAACCATCTTTCCCTCAAAAGTTGTCACTCAACTCGAACAACTTCGAGATGAAATCACCAGGGATCAATATCAACTCCAGAATGGCAAAGCCGAAAACCCAAAAGCCCTCGGGCAATATCTACGGCAATTACGACAACAGCGTAACGACTTACAAAACCGCTATCTACCCATTGGTTCTGGTTTCAAGCTTGACCAATTCCAGGCAACTTTGGATGAGCATACTACTGTTGTTGAGTGGTACATCACCACTACAGGTTTGGAAACATTTATTATTACCCGAAATAGTCTGCGACGGTTGAAGATAGCTAACGCAGCCAAGCAGAGAGATGCTGTTGTAGATTGGGTTATAGACTATCTAAAGGCGTATGATCAGGCAAACCATGAGTGGAAAAATAGTCTCGCTTCTCGTCTCATTCATCTGGCTGAGATTCTGTATTTAGACGACATTCTCACGCTAGTACCAAAGACTTGTTCGCGCTTGGTTCTGATTCCTCATACATTTCTGCATCTACTTCCTATTCAAGCCTTGCCCTTATCTCAAAACGGCAGAACAGTTTGCTTACTCGATTGCTTCCCCAACGGTGTCAGCTACGCACCCAGTTGTCAACTCTTGCTCCAAGCACAAAAACGAAAACGTCCCAATTTTACCCACCTATTTGCCATCCAAAACCCCACAAACGACCTTGCCTATACCGATTTGGAAGTTCAAGCCATCACAGACTACTTTAACCCCGTTAATATCCTCGAAAAAGAAACCGCAACATTAACAGCTATCAATGACACAAACTTGAACACAATCCACTGCGCCCACTTTAGCTGTCACGGCTACTTTAACTTAGATAATCCCCGCAAATCTGCTCTCATCTTGGCAAATGCACCCCTAACTACCGCACCCATCAACCCAGACACAGAACGTTATCTTAATGTGCGCGACGGTGAAACCCATGACTTGAACCAGTGCCTCACCCTCGATGCCATCCTTAGCCTCAACTTAGAACAATGTCGCCTCGTCACCCTTTCCGCTTGCGAAACTGGATTAATTGATTTCTTCAACACCAGTGACGAATACATAGGCTTACCCAGTGGCTTCCTCATCGCGGGTTCTCCCAGTGTCGTTAGTTCCCTTTGGAGAGTGAACGACTTATCGACAGCCCTGTTGATGATTAAGTTCTATCAAAATCTCAAATCCGGCTCAACCGTCGCCGTAGCCCTCAACACTGCCCAAACCTGGCTCAGAGATGCTACAAAAGAACAATTGCAGCAGTGGGCAAGCCAACTCCCCTTGGATGATGAACAGGAACTACAATTGGATGCTTTCTTCTATAATTTACAACCGAGTAGCAAACCCTTTGAATCTCCCTACCACTGGGCAGCATTCTGTGCCATTGGTCAATAACCCGTGAAAACTGATAGCATCTTCTACAACCTGTTCCAAGCCTTTCCTAGCATCTTCTTTGAACTGATCAATCGTTCCCCTGAAGAAGCCGCTAGCTACGAATTCACCTCCCGCGAAGTCAAACAATTAGCCTTTCGCCTAGATGGTTTATTCCTACCCAAAACCAACGAACCCGACAAACCGTTCTACCTCGTGGAAGTTCAGTTTCAGCCCGACGCCTCCTTATACTACCGCCTATTTGCTGAACTCTTCCTCTTCTTAAAACAATACCAACCCCCTCACCCCTGGCAGGTTGTTGTTATCTATGCCAACCGCCCTATCGAACGAGAGCAACCCTTACATTTTGGTAACCTCTTAGCCCTAAACCAGGTGAGACGAATTTACCTCGATGAATTAGGAGAAGCTGCCGAACGCTCATTAGGGGTAGGAGTTGTTAAGCTTGTAATCGAGCCGGAAGAAACAGCCGGACAACTCGCTCGACACTTAATTGAACAAGCCCAACAACAGCTAAACGATGAAGCTGTCCAGCGTGACCTGATTAATCTCATTGAAACGATTATTGTCTACAAATTACCACAAAAAAGCCGCGAGGAGATTGCCGCCATGTTGGGATTAAGCGAACTGAAAAAGACCCGATTTTATCAAGAAGTCTTTGAAGAAGGTAAACAGGAAGGTAAGCAAGAGGCAAAATTAGAGACAGTGCTAGCATTGCTCCAGTTAGGATTAACCTCAGCTCAGATTGCTGAAGCACTCCAATTGCCTTTGGAATTAGTCCAGCAAACTGCACAACAAACAACCCGTCAAGCTATGTCATTCTCTGAACAAAATGTTGCTACTTTCATTGAACTACTAACCCATCAGCGTTCCATCTTTACCCCAGAAGACTTAGCGGAATTGGAGCAGGTAGTCGAGCCGTTGCCAAATGATATTACAGAAATATCGAAGGCATTGTCATCATGGTACAAAAAACACCCTAAAATTCGTGAAGCCCAATTAAAACTTCTCCCTAACCCTAATGATTCAGGAGAGAAAGCACCAGGTAGCAAAGAAGGCAACGTCAAAACTCCCAACTACGAACTCAATAAACAAACCCTAAAAAATGCCATTCAGCAAAGCTCCTCTTCCCAGGATTCCCAGTCATCAAACTCTGGCTCATGAAGGTTGCTAACCCAAAACTGACACTCTACGCCTTTCATCTGCGTAACAATTTAGCTCAAGGTGAAGAACAACCCGTTGATGATGCGAATCACCTGTGGGAGCAATGTCAACAATTGGGTCAAAAACTTAATGTTCCCAGACTCGAATCTCTGCTTGAGCGTCTCCAAGAGAGTAATGGCAAAATCGGGATAACTCCAAGCCGGGATAATCCAGAAAGCGACTATCTAGAATTACTCCAACCAGAGCATCTATTAAGTTTCTCCGCCATTAATAACGGTAGTTCACTCCAACTCAGAGGCGAAGTTTATCCCCTGCAAATCCACGATACCTATGCCGTTGACATTACCTTGCGCTATCCTTATCCTCATGTTGAAATTGACCAATTGGCAGGATTAAATCCCCAAGGTTGTCTACAAATTGCTCAAAGTAACTCTTTACTGGGACAAACTCTAGTACTTTTTGCCCAGCCAGAGGGTAAACTCAACGATATTCAAGCGTTTACTGATGACTGTCTGACTGCCATTTTGCCAGAGTCAAACAGAAAAAATTACTGGCTTTCTGCTCAAGGCAGATTTTTAGGCAGTCCAATTGTTGAATATAGCAATAACCAAAAGAATCCGGCTCAACCTCATATTCTCATCTGGCTCAATTGCCACCCTCAAACGGAAACCTTAGAAACAGCCGTAGATTACGGTCAACCTCTGATTAATCTACTGTGCTGTCGTAGTAAAATTCTCTATACCTACTCCGAATCTCGATGGTGCAATCAGCAGGCACGAAAGCTCTACAGACAATTAGATGGTAAAGCTAAAGGATTGAAGAACTTGCCCTTGGAGCCTACTCAAAGGCTGAAGCAACTCAAAGAATGGCTCACCGAACTTTCTCAAACTGCCTTTGACTACGCTAACCACCTGCGAGATTTAGAAATCCATCGTAACACCATTGAAACGAATAACAAAAACTATCAATTTTGGCTGGATTAGCTTAAGTTTATTAGCCTTGAAAAAGAGGATAATCTGTAATTATTGCAACAATTTATTAGCCACAATTTGGAAATATTTATTGAACAAATAAACACAGATTTATCTTGTCTTCTCCCCAGTCAGCAACTATTCCAGCAGATGATAGAGACAATCAGGGGAATTGTTGAAACAGAACAGGCTGAGAGCGATCGCGCCACAGAATCGGCAGCTCAAAAACGACAACAACGATTAGAATTGTTAATTGCCGTTGTCAGTACAGGTTTAGCTGTCAGTGGTATCTCCTCTCAAGTCACTTCTGAACCTGTAAAAACAATTATCACTAAAAATCAACCCTCGGATAGCCCTGAAGCTGTCATTCCCATTTATCTTTCCTACTACAATTTCCTTGACGTACTGTTTCACATAATCGTGGGAGTTCTCATAGCGCTTCCTGTCGGTCTGATAGTTTGGTGGATGCAAAAACGGTCAAATCGCACTCGTTAACTTCATCCGCTGACCCTAAATAGGATTGCTATAAACAGCTTGCGGAATAATGATGGTTTTATAGAATTGCCGCAATAAATCGAGCTGACCAATTGCTGCCAGATTGGTGATGGGTGAGGTATCACTGACAACAATCATAGTAAGCCCATTAACTGCAAGGTTTGAATATCCGACTGAAACTCCTCTACATCAGGATAAAAGTTCATCTCGGCGAGTCGGACCCCCAACCTCTCCTCCGCGTGAAAACCAAGCTGTACTCAGGCGAATTTCTAAATCCTCCTCATTTCCACCCAGAACAAAATCGCCAACATCGTTGGTGGTCATATATAGCAATAGACACATCGATTAGGACGTTCGGCACCATTGTAGAGACGCGCCATGGCGCGTCTCTACATAAATGATGTGTCCTAACAGCCATGGCGGTTGCTATAATAACGCGCCTGTGCCGCCAGTTGTTCTTCACTAATTCCATAAAAATCAAGCTGTTCACGTTCGGGAATCAGTTTTAAATCCGGTTGCAAGTCTCCCAAATTATCGCGCACATCGGTTGTCCCCGGTATTTGCCGCAATGCTAA
Organism: Coleofasciculus sp. A1-SPW-01; assembly: GCF_040217205.1. Taxonomy (NCBI): domain Bacteria; kingdom Bacillati; phylum Cyanobacteriota; class Cyanophyceae; order Coleofasciculales; family Coleofasciculaceae; genus Coleofasciculus; species Coleofasciculus sp. A1-SPW-01. The sequence goes on from NZ_JAVJNP010000055.1 coordinate 15,632, forward strand.
CTGAATATCCCCAGAAATCCGCCGCAATTCACTCAGATTGTTCCCGGTAATTTCGACTTGGATCGGGTCTTCATTTTGAGCGGCTTGTTGGCTGTTGATCACTAAAGTTGCACCGGGATAAGATGTCAGCGTCGCTTCCAGTTGGGGACGCAGTTTATCCACGTATTCAAAGGAGGTAAACTGCCGCTGTTCTTCAGGAACAAATACAGCATCAAATCCCACCAAATAGCTGGCTTGGCTGGGCTGCAATTCACCCGAACTGACTAAGGTACTGCGTCGTTTAACATATTTAATTACACTTTCAAAATAGTCTTTAGACCGTAAATGTTGACCCAAATCATCCGCTACCGCTTGTGATATTTCCAGCGTGGTTGTCGGCGGCATTTCCACATTAATACTCAAATCCCGTGCGTCGGTTTCGGGAAAAAACACCGTGGGAATTTGGGTAAAGGCAAAGACGACACAGAGAAATAAGGCAATGGTTCCCGCCGTCCACGCCCGGGCAGTGGTTTGATTACGAACGGTATGATTTAAACTCCACTGAGTAAACCGTTCCGATGCAGTTTCACTGAGTTGGTCAATGCGGGAGGTTTTATTTTCTTTGCTGACTCCAGCTAACAGAAAACGAGATAAAGGAACATCCACCAAAATCGCGATCGCAAAACTCAGCAGCAGGCAGGTAATCGCCGTAATCGGCAGCAAGCGAACAAAATTACAAATACCGCTGCCATTGCCTGCCACACATTGGTAAATAAGTTGGCTCTCCCGTACATAAGGTGATAAATTTTACTTATATGTGTAGCGATTGGCTTGATTTGAAGAAAACCTAGCTTAATCGCTTAATTAGTTGGGTTTCCTTCGTCAACCCAACCTACAAGCATTACACCGTGGGACTTTGG